>DBFWXD010000412.1:0-1796 GCA_048215895.1 Eubacteriales bacterium | reverse complement strand
CTTCTCCAATTCGGACGCCTCCGTGGGCCTGATGTTCGGCTCTGCCTTCGGCCTGCTCTACTCCAACTTTGCCTTTGAGGGCACCCTCGTCCACGTGTTCAGCGACGGCATCGTCTCCGTCCTGTCTGACAGCTACAACGTGGGCATCCTGATCTTCCTGGTCATCCTGGGCACCATGGTGTGCCTGATGAACAAGGCGGGCGGCTCCGCCGCTTTCGGCCGCTGGGCCAAGAAGAACATCAAGAGCCGGGTGGGCGCTCAGCTGGCCTCCATCGTGCTGGGCTGCCTGATCTTCATCGACGATTACTTCAACTGCCTCACCGTGGGCAGTGTGATGCGCCCCATCACCGACCGGCATCATGTGTCCCGGGCCAAGCTGGCTTATATCATCGACGCCACCGCTGCCCCGGTGTGCATCATCGCCCCCATCTCTTCCTGGGCGGCCGCCGTCTCTGGCTTTGCGGAGGACGGCCAGGGTCTGACCCTGTTCATCCGGGCCATCCCCTATAACTTCTATGCCCTGCTCACCATCGTAATGATGCTGGGTCTGGTCCTGATGAAGGTGGATTTCGGCCCCATGGCCAAGTTCGAGCGCAACGCCATTGAGAACAACGACCTCTTCTCCGGTTCCAACCCCTATGCCATGCTGGATGAGGAGATCGACGACACCAAGGGCACGGTCATGGACCTGGTGCTGCCCATCGCGGTGCTGGTCGTCTGCTGCGTCATCGGCATGATCTACTCCGGCGGCTTCTTCTCCGGCACCGACTTTGTCTCTGCCTTCTCCAATTCGGACGCCTCCGTGGGCCTGATGTTCGGCTCTGCCTTCGGCCTGCTCTTCGCCCTGATCTACTACACCGTGCGCCGGTCCATGTCCTTCAAGGAGATGATGTCCTGCGTTCCTGAGGGCTTCAAGGCCATGGTCCCCGCCATCCTCATCCTCACCTTTGCCTGGTCTCTGAAGTCCATGACCGACTCCCTGGGCGCCAAATATTTTGTCCGTGATTTTGTGTACAACAATGCGGAGAGCCTGCAGAACTTCCTGCCCGCCATTGTGTTCCTCATCGGCTGCTGCCTGGCCTTTGCCACCGGCACCAGCTGGGGCACCTTCGGCATCCTGATCCCCATCGTGCAGAACGTCTTCCCCCTGGACAATCCCCTGGGCATCATCTGCATCTCCGCCTGCATGGCGGGCGCTGTGTGCGGCGACCACTGCTCCCCCATCTCTGACACCACCATCATGGCCTCTGCCGGCGCTCAGTGCGACCACGTGAACCACGTGTCCACGCAGCTTCCCTACGCCATCTCCTGTGCGGTCATCTCCTTTGTCACTTATATTGTGGCCGGTTTCGTGCAGACCCCCTTCATTGCCCTGCCTGTGGGCATCGTACTCATGCTGGCTTTCCTGTTTATCATGAAGCAGCTCTCCCCCGGCCAGTCCCACCGCGCCGCATGACCCAGCTCTTTTCCGGCCATCTTATTTCCCTCAAGTGAAAAGCCCCGGCATCCGCATTTTCGGATGCCGGGGCTTTTTCCTGTCTTTTTACTGTTTTTCCTCCTGCTCCAGCTTCTCCCGAAGCACTTTGAGGGCAAAATCCACCGCTGGGATGGACTTGGCCGCGCAGTACTGGCGGATATTCTGCAGCTCTCGGATCGCCTCCTGTGTCGTCACGGCGCTCACGCTCCCTTTCCCTGTATTCTCCTTTTATTGTACCACGGGGTCCGGGCCGGGCGCAAGGGGCCCGCCGTTCCGGCGCGCTCATTTTCCGCCCCGGCCCCCGCCCCAGAGGATCAGG
>DBFWXD010000411.1:0-11353 GCA_048215895.1 Eubacteriales bacterium | reverse complement strand
ATCAGGAGGTCATCAACATGAGTCGCAAATATTCCCTCGCATACTTAACCATACCCGGTACTACTCCCATGGATCAGATCCGTATTGCCAAGGAATGCGGATATGATTCTGTCAGCCTGCGTACCATCCCCATGCACCTGCCCGGCGAGCCGGAGTTTTTGCTTCACAAGGACGCTCAGCTCTTTGAGGCTACCAAGCAGGCCCTGAAGGAGTATGACATGCCCTTGATGGACATCGAGCTGGCCCGTGTGCGCCCCGACCTGGACATCAACGAGTATGAGCCCGCCTTTGAGAAGGCCGCGGAGCTGGGCGCCACCGATGTTCTGGGCAGCGTCTGGACGCGCGACAAGGCTTACTATGTGGATCAGGTTGGCAAGATCGCTGCCATGGCCAAGAAGTATGGTCTGAACTACAACGTGGAGTTCCTGCCCTGGGCCGGTGTGCGCAACCTGCAGGAGGCCATCACCATGGTGGACGAAGTGGCCACCGACAACCTGTACATCATGGTGGATACCCTCCACGCCGGCCGCGCCGGTGTCACTGCCGCTGAGCTGAAGCGCACCGATCCCAAGTACTTCCACTTCATGCACCTGTGCGACGGCCCTGCCGGCCCCGACGGCGACCCCGTGCTGGACAACATCAAGGATGAGCTGATGCTCTTCACCGCCCGGGAAGGCCGCTTCTATCCCGGCGAGGGCGTAATGGACATTGCCGGCATGGTTGCCGCCCTGCCCGAGGTTCCTCTGTCCATCGAGCTGCCTAACCTCAAGCGCATGCAGGAGCTGGGCGCTGCCGGCCACGCCAAGCGCTGCCTGGAGACCACCAAGGAATACTTCAAGGCCCACGGAATGGACTAAGGCGAAGCCTCTGGTCTTATCCGATCCGTTTCAATCCGTTCTGATGTGGAAATCGCCGCAAGAATCCTTGCGGCGATTTCTGCTTTTCCCGCCAGTTCTGACCGCAAAAAAGACGAGAGACCGCCTAACGGCAGGTCTCTCGTCTTCCTTTTACTATTTTCAGGTATTTGTGCTCCTGCACAGGCGTTATGCTCCCCGGACCTTCTGGTACAGGAAGGTCATGATCTGTGCCCTGGTACAGGTTTGATCAGCTCCGAACCGACCATCTCCAATGCCGCTGGTAATGCCCTGCTTCGCCGCCCAGGACGCCGCAGGCGCATAGTACGCATCCTCCAGCACATCCAGAAACGTGCTCGTTCCGCTGCCCATTGGGCTTCCGGCAGTGCGCCACAGCATGGTAACGGCCTGAGCCCGGGTACAAGGGGCATCCGGTTCACAGGTAACCGCAGTGGTACCGCCGATCACCCCATTCTCTACCGCCCAGAGCATGGCATTGTAATAATAGGCATCCCGGCTCAGATCCTGGAAGGGATTGGTTCCGCTTTGCGGCGTGGGGGACCCGGCTGCTCTCCAAAGGAAGGTCACAATCTGCGCCCGGGTACAGGACTCGTCCGGGCCGAAAGTTCCCTCCCCCGTTCCGGAGGTAATACCCTTCTCCACCGCCCAGGCCACTGCCTTGGCGTAATAGGCATCGGCGGGAATATCCGCAAACGAAGCACTGGGGCTGGGGACCCGCTCAAACGTAACCTGAACCTCCACCGGCGAAGCAGGCATGGTAAAGGTATACTTGCCGTCTCCAAACTTCTTTACCGCAACCGCATTCCCGCTTTTGTCCTTGACGGTCAGCTGACCAAGCTCATACCCACTCTCGGGCTTTGCCGTGATGGTCACGGTGTCTCCCCGCTTGGCCCGCTCCGGATCGATGGTCACCTGGCCATGGCTGATTTGAGCGGGCTTTGTAATGGAATACGTGGGGATGGACACCGAGCCGCTGCCGCTGCCGCCACTGGAACTTCCGCCGCTGGAACTGCCGCCGGAAGAGCCGCTGTCGCCATCGCCCTCCCCGGAGCCGCCGCCGTCCCCGCCTTCAGGCGGAGTCTGGCCGTTGATATCCGGTACTGCTTTAAACTCCTCCTGCGCACGCTTCACCAAAGAAGCTACTTCCGACTCAGAGGAAGCCTGCTCGATCTCAGCAAGTACCGTGTGCAGAATTTGCTCCAACTGCCGGATTCCCTCCGCATCGTAGTTGGCCTGGTCATAGCTGCTGTAATCCATGTGCACCTGGGTGGCTGCCTGCTGCTTTTGCTGGGCCAGCTGGGCACGCTGCTGCAATGCATCCACGAATGTACTCTTCAGCTGCGCCGCGTGGGAGGCGGCTTCTGCCACCGCCTCTTCATAGGCGGCCAGCCAGGCGGCGGTGACTTCGCTCATGGCACGGGTGGAAAGGCCGTCCAGGGAAGCGGCCCACTGTGCTGCCTCACCCAGGCGGCGCAGTCCCTGCATGGTGCTCTTTTCCCGCTGTACGGCAGATGCGGCTACTAGCTGGCAGTCCTCCTCACGGGACAAATCGGTCCGACCCGCCACAAATTCCGGCGTCAGACCTTCCATGGCCCGCTCTGTCCAGGTATAGACCGAGACTGCGTTCTCTTCCTGGACCGCCCGGCCATCCACCTTCCGGATAATCTCACCGTATGTCTCACGCCACAGATCAGCGACCTGCTCGGCCCGGTCGTCCAAGGTGGGCACTTGTGCCATCTGTTCCTTTGCCTGAGCCAGCAGCGCGTCCAGCTGCTCCTCTTCCGCAGCGGCCATCTCTGCTCTCACCTGCTCATACTCTGCCGCCAGAGCCGCCCAATCCTGCGCGGTGTAGTTGGACGGCACATAGGAGGAGAAGATACGATCCAGTTCCAGCAAATATTGATTGGTGGCCCGTTCACGCCAGATGGCGTAGAGCGTAATGGTGTCCCCCTCTTGTGCCGTCAGATTGCGCACGGAGGCCCCATCCTTGTACCGCACCGTTCCATTGGGGGTCAGCGACCAGCCCGCAAATTTCATGTCGGTGGGCGGGGTAAACCCGCAGTCCGGCAGGCGCAGATCCCGGTCATAGGTCGCCGTAACGGAATCCATCTCTCCGCTGCCGCCATTTTCGTCAAAGGAGATGGAATACTGAATGGGGTTCCACTGGGCGTACAGCGTAACCCGGTCCCCCTGGATCTCGCCTGCCAGATTCTTCACCGTCTCCTGGGCCTCATACACCGTTCCATCGCCATAGGTATCCTTCCAGCCGCCAAACTGATAGCCAAAACGGGTAAAGCCACTCTCCATCAAAGTCAATTCCTCGTCCCACACGGCGGCCTGGGAGGGCATGGACCCGCTTCCCCCGTTGGCGGAATAGTAGATGGTATAATCATTGGGCAGCCATTTGACATACAGCGTCTGTCCGTTTGCCGGCAGCTCATTGGGCGCAGGCTGGGTAAATTCCTGGTCCATATACCACGCAGTGCGTTCATAGCCCGTTTTCGGGTCCTGCTCGTCATAGACGGAGGCATCCACCACCACGGTGCTGCTCACCGGCAGCGTAAGACTATCCAGCCAGTTGTTGCGCGCCACAAAGCCGCTGCCAATGGGGCTGAGGTTGGTGTTTTTGCTTAAATCCAGGTGCGTCAGCCGGTTATGGTCCAGGTGGACAAACTCCAGGTTCGACAGCATGGACAGGTCCACTTCCGTCAGCCGATTGTCGAAGGTCTCAATGAATTTCAGACTGGTGTTGCTGGAAAAATCCACCTTGGGCAGGTTGTTGCTGCGGCAGTAGATAATCTCCAGCGCCGTACAGCCCGTCAGATCCAACGCTGTCATACCGTTGTTCTCACAGACCAGGGAAATGAGCTTCCCCAGCCCCGATACATCCAGCGACCGGATTCGGTTAAAGGCGCAGTGCAGATATTTCAGCTCCCGATTCTGTCTGACGTCCAGCTCGGTCAGCCGGTTGTTCTGACAATCCAGCGACTCCAACGCGGAAAAGACCTCTATGCCCTGCAAGCTCGTCAGATTCTGACCGGCCACATTGATGGCGCGAATCTCCGCCAATTCTTCCTCCGTCAGCAGGCCGTCCGCGCCATAGCCGCTGATATGGGCGGGATTTTTCAGCCAGCTTCGGAAGCCCGCATCGGGAAATACCTCCTGGGTAATGGCCACGCCCTCTCCCTGGGATTCGTCCTCCGAAACGGCCAGGGCCGCCGGAATACTTTGTCCCAGCAACAGTACGGACAGGAAAATCGAGATACCTTTTTGAATTTTGTATTTCATATCGCTCCATTTCTGACGTCTTATATGGTTGGTTTTGACGTCCCACTTTCTGTTGCGCTAGGCAAACCGTTTTCTATTATAGCAAACCGTGCACCAAAGTAAATGGGAAATAACTTACATCCCATACCGTGACTGTTTCCTCCACGGGCATAAAAAAAGTCACCGCGAACGACATCACGTTCGCGGTGACTTGGTGCGGCTGACGGGAGTCGAACCCGTACGCCCGTCCGGACACAAGCACCTCAAGCTTGCCAGTCTACCAATTCCAGCACAGCCGCAAAGTGCGGTCTCATTCAGACCGCTTGATTATTATAGCCTCTTCCGAAGGATTTGTCAACGGAATTTTTCCAGTCTGTACTTATTTCTCTTCCGAGGCCGCTTCGGGGGCTTCTTCCGGAGCCACTTCGGAGGCTGCTTCCGGGGCCGCTTCCGCCTTCTGGGCGGCAATTGCCTCCCGCTCCTTGAGCAGTTCCTCATAGAGCTGATGGGTGTCCCAGCTCAGGTTGGTCTCGGTGAGCACCGCCTTCATGGCAATGGGAGGCAGCTGAGCCAGGCGCAGAACCTCCAGCACCTGATGAAGCAGGGCGCTGTTCAGGCCGCAGAACACCAGCATGGGTTCCGGGAGCACTTCAGCAGCCTCGCCGGCCTCGCCCTTTCCCATCGCCAGCTCCCCCAGGGAGATATGATACTGTTCCGGGTTCACCACCCGCATACGCAGGCGAAGCATGGCAAAAATCTGCCGCATTTTCGAAAACTCCGGACCGGAGCAGTTATACATCAGGATTGTTCCAGCACGCACGATGATCCATCCTTTCCAGTGGCCGGGCGGCCGTGGGCCGCCCGGCACAAATCAAATTAAACCTTTTCCAGGGCCTGGGCAATGTCGGCGATGAGGTCCTCGGAGTCCTCAATGCCGCAGGAGAAGCGGACCAGATCGGGAGTAATTCCCGCAGCCACCAGTTCCTGGTCGTTCATCTGCCGGTGGGTGGCAGAGGCGGGGTGCAGGCAGCAGGTCCGGGCATCGGCCACATGGGTCTCAATGGCAGCCAGCTTGAGGTTCTTCATAAAGGTCTCAGCGGCAGCACGGCCACCCTTAAAGCCGAAGGAAACCACACCGCAGGTACCATTGGGCATATACTTCTGAGCCAGCTCATAGTACTTGTCCCCTTCCAGGCCGGGATAGGTGACAAAGGAGATCTTGGGGTGGTTCTTCAGGAACTTGGCCACGGCCAGACCGTTCTCACAGTGGCGGGGCATACGCACATGGAGGCTCTCCAGACCCAGATTCAGCAGGAAGGCATTCTGGGGGGACTGGATGGAACCAAAGTCCCGCATGAGCTGGGCGGTGCACTTGGTAATAAAGGCACCGGCCTGGCCGAACTTCTCGGCATAGGTAATGCCGTGGTAACTGTCGTCAGGGGTGGTGAGGCCGGGGAACTTGTCCGCATGGGCCATCCAGTCAAACTTGCCGCTGTCCACAATGCAGCCGCCCACACCGGCTCCGTGGCCATCCATATACTTGGTGGTGGAGTGGGTCACGATGTCGCAGCCCCACTCGAAGGGACGGCAGTTGACGGGAGTGGCAAAGGTGTTGTCGATGATGAGGGGCACCCCGTGGGCATGAGCAGCCTTTGCAAACTTCTCAATGTCCAGCACCGTGAGGGCGGGGTTGGCAATGGTCTCGCCGAACACAGCCTTGGTGTTGGGCTGGAAGGCGGCCTCCAGCTCTTCCTCGGAACAGTCAGGCTCCACGAAGGTAAACTCAATGCCCATCTTCCGCATGGTCACGTGGAACAGGTTATACGTGCCCCCGTAGATGGTGGAAGAAGCCACCACATGGTCGCCGCAGTTGGCGATGTTGAAGATGGCGTAGAAGTTGGCCGCCTGGCCGGAGGAAGTGAGCATCGCGGCGCTTCCGCCCTCCATGTCGCAGATCTTGGCCGCCACCATGTCGTTGGTGGGGTTCTGCAGGCGGGTATAGAAATAACCGCTGGCCTCCAGATCAAACAGCTTGCCCATATCCTCGCTGGTCGCATACTTAAAGGTAGTGGACTGGATGATGGGGATCTGCCGGGGCTCCCCGTTGCCGGGGGTGTAGCCGCCCTGGACGCACTTGGTATTGATTTTGTAGTCGCTCATGGAGTTTCCCTTCTTTCTGACGGTTGCAGGCGGACCGGCCGCCTGATAGGTTGCAGGAACTGCACTTCAAAAAAATGCTACTTTAGATTACAAGGGGAGAGCAAATTTGTCAAGAGTCTTCCGGGGTCTGCTCGATCAGGCTGTCTGTCAGCAGAGCCTCCTCCGCCTTCAGAAGCTGGTGGCTGCGGTAGTCGGAGCTATAACCGCCCGCGCGGATCTCCACCCCCTCCACCCCTTCCAGCTGGGAGAGGGTCAGCACAATGCAATAGTCCGCCAGGGTCAGGGAGATGTCCGTCAGGGCTCCGTACTGCTCTGACAAGCTGACCAGCAGCACGCCGGACCGCTCCTCATCCCAGGCACATTGGCGCAGGGTGACTCCCTTCGGGAACGGGGACGCCAGCTCCTCCAGGGTGGGACCGGCCAGCAGCGCCTTCAGAAGCTCCTCTGGCTGGGGCGTTTCCTTGCCGCGATAGGGCTCCCAGTCCAAGGCCGGACCGTGGCCCGACGCCCCCTCCTTCAGCCCTCCGGAAAGAAAATAGAGCACATAATCTCCCCGCTGCTTCTCCCCGCTTCGCTGTCCGCAGGCACACAGCAGCAGCAAGAGACTCAGCAGTCCGGCCAGTACGCGTCTGCTTCTCATGGCTGTTCCTCCTTGTCCGCGGCCTGTTCCGGGTCATACCGGGGAAATCCTACCGTGAAAATGCTTCCCTCCGGATGTCTGGGCCGGGCCGTGACCCAGCCTCCGTGGCGGCGCACGGTGTCCCGCACAATGGACAGTCCCAGGCCGGTACCTCCGGCGGCACGGGAGCGGGCCTTGTCCACCCGGTAGAAGCGGTTAAAGACCTTGGGCAGGTCCTCGTCCGGGATTCCGATGCCCGTATCCCCTACCTCCAGCAGGATCTGGTCCGCATCCGGGTACACCTCCACAAAGACCTTTCCTCCGGGGAAGTTATACTTGATGGCGTTCTCCACCAGGTTGTGGCAGATCTGATACATGTCATCCTCAGTACCCAGGACAATACACCCAGGCTTCTGATTTTGCTCGATGCTCACACCGGCGGCATCGGCCACAGGCGTCAGCATGGTGACCACCCGCTGGGTCACCTGCCCCAGATCCACCGGCTCAGTCTGACCGGCGGGCAGGCTGTCCAGTCGGGTCAGCGCCAGCAGGTGCTCGGTAATACGGGTCAGGCGCTCCGCCTCCTTACCGATGTCCGACACAAAGTCTCGGACCATCTCAGGGTCCATCTGGTCGGTCTGTAAAATGGAGTCGCTGAGCAGGCGGATGGAAGCCAGGGGAGTTTTCAGCTCATGGCTGGCGTCGGAGACAAAGCGCCGGCGCACCTCCTCGGTGGTCTGAAGGCGGTCGGTCAGGTGGTTAAATTCCTCTGCCAGCTGAGCCAGCTCGTCCCGTCCCACCGGCTGAAGCCTGTGGCCATACTCCCCTTCTCCCACAATACGGATGGCCCGGAGCAGTGCTGCCATACGGGCGGTGAGCATTTTGGAGAAAAAGGCGCTCATCACCAGGGTAACCGCGGCAATCACCAGAGAGATGCTGCGCAGGTTTTGCTGAAGATTGAGCAGCAGCGTTCCCTGGGCCTCGTCCACTTCCAAAATGTAGATGGCACCAATGATCACACCCCGGTACATAATGGGGGAGGCAGCAGTGGAAATCAGTTTGCTGTCCTCATACCGGGAATAAAAGACATCATTGCCCCACAAGGCGGAGACCACCTCCTGAAACAGGGCGTATTCGTAGCGCTCCTCCTTGGGCTCCTCGGTCTCCTCATCCTGAGTTGTCTGGGTACTGTCATAGAGAATCAGTCCGGTGGGATCGGTCACCAGAATCCGGTCAAGGCCCGTGCTGTCCAGCATGGTCATCACACGGGATACCTGGTCGGCAGACAGAGTCTCCAGCTCCATCAGGGCCGACCCCATCACGGCCGCCTGGCTTTTTAACGAATCCCGCTTGGAGTTGACCAGAAGCTCCTGGGAAGCAATCACCGGGTAGGTGTTGAGCAGCACCAGCACCACGGCAAAAATCACCAGATAGCTCATGGCGTACTTGACCTGCAAGGAGGAAAAAAAGGGCACTTTATTCTGTTTTGGTCCGGCCATAGCCTTGCCCCCTTTCCGATTTTATGGCTGTGCTCAGCCCTCCTTGCGGCCGCTGAGGTAGTAGCCAACACCCCACTTGGTGCGGATATACTCCGGATTTGCCGGGTCCAGCTCCAGCTTTTCCCGCAGGCGGCGGACGTGGACATCCACCGTGCGGTAGTCCCCGATATATTCATATCCCCAGACCACGTTGAGCAGATTTTCCCGGGAGTAAACCCGTCCGGGGTTGCGCATAAGCAGCTCCATCAGGTCAAATTCCTTGGCGGTGAGCTCCACCGGCGTTCCATCCCTCCAGGCAGCGCGCTCTCCGGGGTCCAGGCGGATATGGCCCGCCACCAGCTCTCCGCCCCCCGCCTTCTGCGCGGCGGCTCCCGAACGGCGCAGCAGGGCACGCACCCGGGCCTTCAGCTCCAGAATGTTGAAGGGCTTTGTGATGTAGTCATCCGCCCCGCACTCAAAGCCCATGATCTTGTCTGCATCCTCCCCCTTGGCCGTGAGCATAATCACCGGCACATTGGAGAACTCCCGAATCCGCATACAGGCCTGGAGCCCGTCAATTTTGGGCATCATCAGATCCAGCAAAATGAGGTCAAACCGCCCATCCCGGGCCATCTCCACAGCCTGCTCTCCGTCGTAGCCCACTTCCACCTGGTAGCCCTCATGCTCCAGGTTGAACTTAATTCCCTTGACCAGCACCTGCTCGTCATCTACCACTAAAATCTTTGCCATGTTTTTCTCCTTGCCTTCGCTTTAATCAATCGCGGCATAGTCCCGAAGCCCCTCCAGAATTCCCTGGCCGATGCCCGGTACTTCATCCAGCTCATCCACACTCTCAAAGGGGCCATTGGCCTCCCGATAGGCTATAATATCCGCCGCCCGCTTTTCTCCAATGCCGGGCAGGCGCTGAAGGTCCAATTCGTCGGCGGTGTTGAGGTTAATCTTCTCTCCGGGCAGAAGGCTGTCCGGCCGCTCTTCCTCCTGGGGCTGCTGGGAAGAGGATATCGACACGCTCTCCTCCCGGCGCTCCAGCACCGTGACCTGATAATCTCCGTGGGCGCGGTTCTGGCTCCACAGCCAGCCGCCGGTAAAGAGCACAAACCCGGCCGTCAATGCAGCCACTACCTTTTCATATGTGGGCACTTCCGCCATGGTTCTCCTCCTTTTGACACTTGCGCAGGGCAGACAGGTTTGCTATAATATTTGTAACTGCCCAATTAAGATAAGTATAACATACCTATGGAGAATTTCCTATGAAAAAATATTTTTCCCGCTTGTTCAGCCTTCTGCTGACCTGTCCCATTCTTTTGTCGCTGTTTGCACTTCCCGCCGCTGCTGAGGAGACCGATCTGAATCTCTTCTGCACCAACGCCATTTTGATGGATGCCAACTACAACGAAATTCTCTACGAGCAAAGCGCCTATGAGAAGGCCTATCCCGCCAGCCTTACCAAGGTGCTGACCGCTCTGCTGGTCATCGAGGCCATTGAAGAGGGCACCATCTCCGCCGACACCATGGTAACCGCCGGCGACACCACCAATCAAGGCATGGTCGACGGCGCTTCCACCGCCAACATTAAGGTGGGAGAGACCCTGTCGGTGGAGGAACTTCTCTACTGTCTGCTGCTCCCCTCCGCCAACGAGGCGGCCAACATTCTGGCCGTGGCAGTGGACGGGTCCATCGATGCCTTTGTGGAGCACATGAATCGCCGGGCAGGCGAGCTGGGCTGTAAGGGCACACACTTTACAAACCCCAACGGTCTCCATGACGACGACCACTACACCACCGCCTATGACCTGGCCCTGATGATGAGCAAAGCCCTGGAGTACGATCTCTTCCGCACCATCATCGGCAGCGTGAGCCATACCGTTCCCGCCACCAACATGTCTGAGGAGCGGGTCATTTACAACACCAACGGTCTCATCTCCAACTGGTACTACTCCGGCTATGTGTATGATAAGTGCATCGGCGGCAAGACCGGCACCACCGACCAGGCCGGGCGCTGCCTGGTGGCCGCGGCAGAGGACGGAGACACCCTGCTGGTGTCCGTCGTCATGGGCTCCGGTCCCATGGAGGAGGAGGGCTATGACAAGCCCCGCCAGGGCCAGCTGGTGGAGAGCGCCCGCCTTTTGAAGTGGGGCTTCAGCAATTTCCAGCGGGTCACCATCACTCAGAGCGACGAGCCCGTGGCCAAGGTGGCGGTCACCCTGTCTCGGGAGGCGGACGAGGTAAACCTCAAGCCCCAGGGCTCCATCACCCGCACCCTCCCCAAGGACATGGATCTGGACCAGATCGAAACGCGCATTACCATTCCCTATGAGTCGGTGGAGGCCCCTGTGGAGGAGGGACAGGTGCTGGGCACCATGACCCTCTCCTATGAGGGCGAGGTGTACGGCACCCTGGATCTGGTGGCGGTCACCTCGGTGGAGCGCTCGGACCTTCTGTACAAAAAGCAGCTGTTCATCAACTTCTTCCAGCACACCTGGGTCAAGCTCATCCTCGTTGTCATCGCGGTGCTGGTGATCCTGGTTGTGCTGCGGCTGTTCGTCTTCCGCAAGCAGCGTCGGTACCGCACCGGTGTGGGCGGCCGCCGCCGCGGCAATTACCGGGGCGGACGGCGATAAGCCCGCAGTTTCCCCGAATACAATTCAATCCATAAAAAAAGAGGCACAGCCAGTTGGCTGTGCCTCTTTTTTATCTTTTTTCGATTAAAGGCTGGTCTTCAGAGCCTGCGAAATCTGGTCGGGGCAGGAGGTCTGCTTCGCTCCGCAGCGGATGCCCTCCAGGCGGGCGATGGCCTCTTCCACCTTCATCCCCTTCAGCAGAGAGGAAATTCCCTGCAGATTTCCGTTGCAGCCGCCTACGACCTGAACGGAGCGGATGGTGCCGTCTTCCACCTCAATATGAAAAGCTCTGGAACACACTCCATGGGGTAC
>DBFWXD010000410.1:0-9202 GCA_048215895.1 Eubacteriales bacterium | reverse complement strand
CCCGGAGCTTGCCTCCATCCGCCGGCACATGCGGGCCACCGAGGCCAAGGTGCGGGACATCCTGCAAAAGCTCATTTCCTCCAACCAGTCCAAGTATTTGCAGGAGTCCATCATCACCATCCGCTCTGACCGGTATGTGGTGCCGGTGAAGTCGGAGCACAAAAACGCCATTCCGGGCCTGGTCCACGATGTGTCCTCCTCCGGCTCCACCTTCTTCATCGAGCCTATGGGCGTGGTGAAGGCCAACAACGAGCTGCGGGAGCTGATGGCCAAGGAGAAGAAGGAGATCGAGCGGATTCTGGCTGAGATGTCCGCCCAGTGTGCCGCCCACAAGGAGGACATTTTAGAGGACTACCAGCTGCTTATCTGGCTGGACGCCATCTTTGCCCGGGCCAAGCTGTCCCTGAAGCTGGAGTGTACCGAGCCCAAGCTCTCGGAGAAATTCATGAAGCTCCGGGGGGCCCGGCACCCTCTGCTGGACCAGAAGAAGGCAGTGGCCAACGACCTGGAGCTGGGAGACCGGTTTGACACCCTGGTCATCACCGGTCCCAACACCGGCGGCAAGACGGTCACCTTAAAGACCATGGGCCTCATTACCCTCATGGCCCAGTGCGGCCTTCATATCCCCGCTAAGGACGACTCCACCGTGCGGATCTTTGAGCGGGTGCTGGCCGACATCGGCGATGAGCAGTCCATCGCCCAGTCCCTGTCCACCTTCTCCTCCCACATGACCAACATCGTGGGCATTCTGGAGGAGGCGGACGACAGTACCCTCATTCTTTTTGACGAGCTGGGTGCCGGTACCGACCCGGTGGAGGGCGCTGCTCTGGCCGCCGCCATCATTGAGAGCGCCCGGGGACTGGGGGCCCAGGTGGCCGCCACCACCCACTATGCCGAGCTGAAGGTATACGCCATGACCACCAAGGGGGTGGAGAACGCCTCCTGCGAATTTAACGTAGAGACTCTGGCCCCCACCTACCGCCTGGTGATGGGCATTCCCGGCAAGTCCAACGCCTTTGCCATTTCCCGTCGGCTGGGCCTGCCCGAGTATATCATCGAAAAGGCCGCCGCCCGGCTGGATGCGGAGAACGTGCGCTTTGAAGACGTACTCACCAAGCTGGACCAGCAGCGCCAGGAGATGGAGAAGGAGCGGGCGGAGGCCAAGCGCCTGAAGCTGGAGATGGAGCAGTCGGCCCAGAAGGCCCGGGAGTACCGGGAGAAGCTGGAGGCGGAGCGGGCCAAGGTGGTGGAGAAGGCCCAGGCTGAGGCCCGTGCCATCATCGAGGATGCCCGGGCGGCCAGCGACCTGGCCCTCAGCGAGCTGAAAGAGATGAAAAAGCGCCAGGATAAGCTGGACTGGCAGCAGGTGAACGACAGCCGCGCCGAGTCCCGGCGGCTGCTGAACGAGGCGGAGCGGAACATCGGCGGCCCCGCCAAGGAGGTGGAGCCCCCGCCTCCCACCCGTCCCGCTGTGGCGGGAGACACCGTGGAGCTGGTCAAGATGGGCACCAAGGCTACCGTCCTGTCGGTGAACAAGGACGGCTCCCTCCAGCTCCAGGCGGGCATTTTGAAGATCTCTGCCAAGCAGGAGGAGGTCCGGGTGGTAGAGGGGGAGACCGAGAGCCAGAAAGCCACCCGGAAGATCATCGCCCGGGCGCAGCACACCCTCCGCACCGCCGCGGTCCCCAGTCAGGTGGATCTGCGGGGCATGATGACCGACGAGGCCATCGCCGTGCTGGAGCGGTTTTTGGATACGGCCATGATGGGCAAGCTGGAGACGGTGACCATCATCCACGGCAAGGGCACCGGCGCGGTGCGAAACGCCGTGCGCACCTACCTCAAGCGCAGCCGCTATATCAAGTCCTTCCGTCCCGGCCGCTACGGCGAGGGTGAGGACGGTGTGACCGTTGCGGAGCTGAAGTAACCGTAAAAAAAGCAATTTTCTTCCGAAAAAAACGGGAACGGCCGAAAAAAATCTGAATTTATCCCTTAAATTTGAGAAAACTAACAAAAAGTGCGCAATAAATTTTGCAAAATTTATCCAAAAGCACCGTAATATTTGTGGAAATTAACATTGACGAAAGAGGGATAAATCTGGTATGCTAAAAACACATCTTAATGACGAGGGCGGAGGTACGCGATATGTATAGTCAGGAAGCAGTCGTGAACAATCAGGTCGGTCTGCACGCCAGACCCGCTACTTTCTTCATCCAGAAGGCCAACGAGTTCAAGAGCTCCATCTGGGTTGAGAAGGAGGAGCGCAAGGTCAACGCCAAGAGCCTGCTGGGCGTTCTGTCTCTGGGCATCGTAAAGGGAACTCCCATCAAGCTGATCGCCGATGGTCCCGATGAAAAGGAAGCCGTCGAGGCTCTGCAGAAGATGATCTCGTCTGATTTTTCCGAGTAATTCCCAAACCATAAAAAGGCGCCGCTTAGCGGCGCCTTTTTTGATATTTCCTCCTCGAAACGCTTGCTGAAAGGCGGTGAAGCCATGACCTTTGACGAACTGAAAGAAAAAGCCCACTCCCTGCCCCTGAAGCCCGGCGTGTATATCATGCAGGACGAGAAGAACACCGTCATCTACGTGGGCAAGGCAAAGGCTCTGAAAAACCGGGTAAGCCAATACTTTCAGGACTCCGCTTCCCACACGGAAAAGACCCGGGCCATGGTCTCCCAGATCGATCACTTCGATGTGATCATCGCCGACAGCGAGTTTGAAGCCCTGGTGCTGGAGTGCTCGCTCATCAAACGCCACCAGCCCCGGTACAACATCCTGCTGAAGGATGACAAGGGCTACCCCTATATCCGCTTGTCCAACGAGGCCTATCCCCGGTTTTCCCTGGCCTCCAAGGCGGCGGAGGACGGGGCCCGGTACTTTGGCCCCTACGCCAGCCGCCACAGTACCCAGGCCATCATCGACGCCCTGCGCTCCGCTCTGCGCCTGCCCTCCTGCAATAAGAAGTTCCCCCGGGACATCGGCAAGGAGCGCCCCTGCCTCAACTTCCACATGGGCAAGTGCGACGGCTATTGCCGGGGGGACGAGCTGAAGGACCAGCATGACCAGGCCATTTCCCAGGCGGTCAGCCTGTTGGAGGGCCGGTTTAAAGAGGTCCAGGCCGACCTGACCGCCGAGATGGAGCAGGCGGCAGAGGAGCTGCGCTTTGAAAAGGCCGCCCAGCTCCGGGACCGGCTGCGGGCCATCGAGCTTTTGGGCGCCCGGCAGAAGGTGGTGGCCGGTTCGCTGGCCGACACGGATGTGGCGGGCTTTTTCCGGGGTGATGCCAAAAGTTGCTTTGTGGTGCTCCACTTTTTGGAGGGGGAGCTGGCCGCCAAGGAGTTTGACCTGCTGGAGACCCCCATGGAGGAGGATGAGGCGTCGGTTCTCTCCTCCCTGGTGCGGGAATATTATGTGGGCCGGACCCGGCTGCCCAAGCAGATTCTGCTGCCCTGTGAGCTCAGCGACCAGGTGCCTCTCACCCGGCTGCTCAGCGAGCAGGTGGGGCGGCGGGTGGAGCTCATCACCCCCCAGCGGGGTGCCAAAATGGACCTTATTAAGCTGGCCAATCAGAACGCCCAGGAGGAGGTCATCCGGGCCACCACCCGGGAGGAGCGGCAGAATAAGCTGCTGGAAGCCCTGGGGAAGATGCTGGCCCTGGAAGCGCCCCCCAGGCGCATGGAGTCCTACGACATCTCCAACCAGGGGGCCAGCGACATTGTGGCCTCCATGGTGGTTTATGTGGATGGGCGGCCCCTGAAGCGGGACTATCGCCGCTTCAAGCTCAAGGATATGGACGGCCCCAACGACTACGCCTCCATGGAGCAGGTGCTCACCCGGCGCTTCCGCCGGTATCTGGACGGGGACGAAAAGTTTGCCGACAAGCCGGACCTGCTGCTCATCGACGGCGGCCTGGAGCATGTGCGGGTGGCCCGGCGGGTGCTGGAGACGCTGAATCTGAATATCCCCGCCTTTGGCATGGTGAAGGACGACCGCCACCGCACCCGGGCGCTGGTCCATCCCGACGGACGGGAGATCGGCATTCAGGCTATCCCGGCGGTGTTTGCCCTCATCGGCCAGATCCAGGAGGAGACCCACCGCTTTGCCATCGAGTATCACCGCCAGCTCCAGGGGGGACATGTGAAGACCTCGGTGCTGGACAAGATCCCCGGCGTGGGAGAGAAGCGCCGCCAGCAGCTGCTCAAGCGCTTTAAGAGCGTCAAGGCAGTGCGGGAGGCATCTCTGGAGCAGCTGCGGGAGGCAGTGCCCCAGAATACCGCCCAGGCGGTTTATCAATACTTCCACGGGGAAGAGAACCCAAACCATGAAACATCCGGCCGACAAGCGCTGGGTGAAGAATAAAGCGAGGTAGGAAACTGTGAGAGTCATTTCAGGAACGGCCAGAGGCAGAAAGCTCAAGGAGCTCCAGGGGATGGATACCCGTCCCACCACGGACAAGGTAAAGGAGTCCATGTTCAACATCATCCAGTTCGATTTGGAGGGGAGAAGGGTGCTGGACCTGTTCGGCGGCACCGGCCAGCTGGGCATCGAGGCCCTGTCCCGGGGGGCGCAGAGCTGCACCTTTGTGGACCAGCGGCGGGAGGCTGCCGCCCTCATCCGGGAGAACGTAAAGCTGGTGGGCTTCGGCGACCGGGCCAAGGTGGTCCAGGGAGAGGCCATGTCCTTTTTGGCCGGCTGCCGGGAGAAGTTTGACGTCATCTTTTTGGACCCGCCCTACCAGAGCGGACTTCTGGAAAAATGTGTCAGTGAGATCTGCCAGTTTGACATTCTTGGGGAATATGGTATAATCGTTTGCGAAAGTCCGGCGGAATGGAGCCTTTCCCCGCTGGAGCCCCCCTATGAGGCGGGGAGAGAGTACCGGTATGGCAAGATCAAGCTGACCATCTGCCGCCGGGCAGGGAGTGTAGAACGATGAATACCGCCATTTATCCGGGCAGCTTTGACCCGGTCACTCTGGGACACCTGAATATTATCAAGCGGGCAGCCGCCTGCTTTGACAAGGTCATCGTGTGCGTGATGATCAACTCCAAAAAGACGGGCATGTTCACCCCGGAGGAGCGGGTGGAGATGCTCCGCCGGGCCACCGAGCGCTTCCCCAACGTGGAGGTGGACCTGTCCCGGGAGCTTCTGGCCGCCTATGCCAAGCGCCGGGACGCCCATGTGGTGGTCAAAGGGCTGCGGGCTGTGTCTGACTATGAGCAGGAAGTCCAGATGGCGGTGATCAACCGGAAGCTGAATCCTCAGCTGGAGACCATGTTCCTGGCGTCCAGCGAGAAGTATACCTACCTCAGCTCTACCATTGTCAAGGAGATGGCCCGGTACGGGGCCGACCTGGCGGAGTTCATTCCCCGGGAGATTGTGGACGATGTGAACCGGCGCATGAGGGAAATGGAAGGAAAGGAAGGTTAACCACCATGGCAAGCGGTGTGGAAGAATTACTGGATATGCTCTTTGAGATGATCGACGAGGCCAAGAATGCCCCGCTGTCCAGTGACAAGTGCGTCATCGAGCGGGACCGGGCTCTGGATCTCATTGACGATGTGCGCAGCCAGTTCCCCATTGAGCTCTCCGAGGCCCGCAAGATGATGGCCCGCCGGGCGGAGCTGGAGAACGAGGCCAAATATAAGGCGGAGGCCATTATCAAGGCCGCCGAGGACCGGGCCCGTCAGATGATTTCCGACGAGTCCATCACCCAGCAGGCTCGCCAGCGGGCCAACGAGATGATGCAGCAGGCGGAGGAGCGCAGCCGGGATCTGAAGCGCTCGGCCAACGAGTATTGCGAGGACGCTCTGCGCCGCACCGAAGAGGCTGTGGCCGAGGCCTATGACGAAATCAAAAAGTCCCGGGCCCGGTTCCGGGCTGCCGCCGGGGTTGCTTCCAGCCAGGGGAGCGCCATGGGGGCCTCCCGGGCCATGTATGACGCCGCTGCGGACGAAGATTAACAGAATACCGCCAAGGGGGAATCCCCTTGGCGGTATTGTTTTGTCAGAAGAGGAACCAGCCGCTTTCCCGGCTGTCCATCATATCCAGAGCCCCATCCAGCATCTCCGCGGCCTGGGCCAGGGTGAGCTGCTCGGAGAGGGCGGCCCCTCCGACGCTCTGGGGAGCGGTTACCCCGGAGGCGGACAGGTTGGCGGCCGCCTGGGCGGCCCAGTGGCCCTCCGTGTCGGCGGAGGAAAATACCTCCAGGGGGACGTCGGTGATGTCCAGAAGGTTGTTGAGCATGACGCTGGCCTCGCCCCGGGTGATGTTCTGATCCGCCCCGAAGATGGGCGCGCCGCTCTCATCCCGGGTGCCCTGGATGGCGCCCGCCTTCAGCGCGGCAGATACGGAGCCCTTGGCCCAGGTGGGAATGGCGGCGTCATCGGAGAAGCCGGTGAGGGTGACCCCGTCCAGTTCCTCCAGCCCGGTTACCGACATGGCCATGGACAGGAACTGAGCCCGGGTAACCGGCCGGTCCGGGTCAAAAAAGTAGTTTCCATCCACATACCGGCCCACATAGATCCCCTCCTCCGCCAGGCGGATGGCCGCCTTGTGGGCGGAGTTTCCGTCCATGTCGGCGTAGGTTACCTTGGTGTCCGGCTTGTCGATGTGCAGCTTGACGGTGGCTTCGGGAGAGGTGTTGCCGGCGGAGTCAATGGCCACATAGGTGAAGCGGTCGCTGCCCGTCTTGTTTTCATAGGGGGTGTAGACAAACTGGCTGGAGCCGTCTTCCGCAAGGGCCACCGCGCCCCGGGCAGGCGTGGAGGTGAGCTGGAAGGTGAGGGTATCGCCCTCCCCGTCCACCGCGTCGAAGTAGCCGGTGATGGCTACATTCTTATAGGTGGACAGCTCCATGTTCCGGGCCACGGGGGGCTGATTTTCCTGCTCCAGAAGATAGATGGTGACCGTTACCTGGCCCCCCTGCTGCCCGGAGGCAAAGGTGGGGGTGAAGACAAAGCTGGTGGTGGTGAGGGTAGGGGCCTGGGCGCTCTGGAAGCGCAGGCCGCTCAGGGCGGACACGTCCACGGCGCAGCCGGCCTCCAGGGGCTCACTGCCCATGCAGAGAACGCCGGCCCCGGCGTCCGGCAGAACGTCCAGGGTGATCTGGACCAGAGGGTCGGCGCTGTCGTCAGCTACACCAAATTCCTCCGGCGTGAACGAGATGACCGAGCCGATCATGCCGTTTTTGGAAAAGTCTTTGGGGGCGGAGGCCTCCTTTTTGCTGTTCCAGAAGAAGGCGGAGGCGGGCAAGGTCAGGGACAAAGCCATCGCCAGGGCCAGAACGGGGAGCGCGGCCCGGCGAAGGGAACGGGACGGATTCATAGAAATACCTCCTTTTACAAATGGATGTATCCCTAGTGTTTTCTGCCCGGGAAAAAATATGCGAAAAAAGCCGCCTTTTCAGGCGGCTTTTTGCTCATTGAAACATGGGGGAGGACAGATACCGGTCGCCCGAGTCAGGCAGGACCACCACGATGGTCTTGCCCGCGTGTTCCGGCTGCTTTGCCAGCTCACCGGCCGCCCACAGGGCCGCGCCGGAGGAGATGCCCACCAGCACACCCTCATGCTGGACAATCTCCTTGCCCATGCGGAAGGCGTCCTGGTCGGCCACCCGGATCACCTGGTCATAGACGGTGCGGTCCAGCGCCTTGGGAATGAAGTTGGCGCCGATGCCCTGGATGCCGTGAGGCCCGGCCTGTCCGCCGGAGAGCAGGGGAGAGGTGTCAGGCTCCACCGCAAAGACCCGGAGAGCGGGGTTCTGCTCTTTCAGATAGCGGCCTGCACCCGACAGGGTGCCGCCGGTGCCCACGCCGGCCACCAGAATGTCCACCTTCCCGTCGGTGTCCCGCCAGATTTCCGGGCCCGTGGTGTGGTAGTGGGCCTCGGGACCGGCGGGGTTTTCAAACTGCTGGGGGATGAAGCTGCCGGGGATGGAGTCCCGAAGCTCCTCCGCCTTCTCCACAGCGCCCTGCATGCCCAGCGCGCCCGGCGTGAGCACCAGCTGCGCCCCGTAAGCGGCCAGCATGGCCCGCCGCTCCGCGCTCATGGAATCCGGCATGGTAAGGATGACCCGATAGCCCCGGGCGGCGCCTACCATGGCAAGACCAATGCCCGTGTTGCCGGACGTGGGCTCAATGATGGTTCCGCCGGGCTTCAGAGCGCCCTGGGCTTCGGCGGCGTTGATCATGGCCAGCGCCAGGCGGTCTTTGGCGGAGCCGGCGGGATTGAGATACTCCAGCTTGGCCAGTACCTGAGCCTGCCAGCCCTGCTGCTTCTCCAGCCGAGTCAGGCGCAGCAGAGGCGTGTTGCCGACCAGCTGTTCTACGCTGGTGTAAATGTGAGACATGGGGATCATCCTTTCCGGGTAAAATATGTAACCTCATCATACCCGGAAGCAAAAATCTTGTCAACCTCGTGGGAGAGATTGCTTTCCACGGGGGTCAGCGACATGACCGAAACCTCAAAGGCGGTGCGCTCCTGAAGCTGTCCGTCGATCTCTTTGGTGTAGCGCCGGCTCTGCAGCCGCCCGGACAAGCTGAGACGGTCCCCCACGTCCATGCCCGCGCACTTGTGGGCCAGGCTGCCCCAGGCGATGCAGGGCAGATAATCGGCCCGCCCGTATCTGCGGTTGACCGCCAGGATCATGTCGCAGATGGTACGGCCCAGGGGCGTGGCCCGGAGCGCGGGGGGCTTGCACAGGGTTCCGGCCAGCACCAGCCGGTTTTCATCCTCTCCGGCCTCCTGGGAGAGAAATTTGGCAAAGACGCTCACCACCAGCTTGCTGCCCACACCGCTGCGGTTGTTAAAGGTGCGTACCTCCCCTGAGACGGTCACGGACGCCCCGATGTGCAGATCCAGTCCCTCCAGCAGAGGGGCTGAGGCAATTACGTTGAGACAGTCCTCCGTGCCGGACAGCCGGGAGACGGTGAGCGGAAGCAGGTAATACTGGGTGGCGTGGTTCACATGGGAGGGGGAGGGCAGCGCGGACAACCGTCCCCGAAGAAAAATTTTGTTTTCATTCCAGCCATTCTGCATGGAAGCAACACCCCTATCGTTTGTTGGTTCCATCCTATGCAGGGGAGGGCGGGGGTATGTCCGAAATATGTGCCGGAACGCAAAAGCAGACGCGCGGGCTGTCCAAAAACAACCCGCGCGTAGATGGAAGATTATATGGTTGCAGGGACCTTAGCGGCCGAAGCCACCG
>DBFWXD010000041.1:0-2776 GCA_048215895.1 Eubacteriales bacterium | reverse complement strand
TCCGGCTCCATCCTCTACAACGTGGCATCGGCGGCTGGCCTGGTCTGAAGGGGGTGAGCCAGTGGACTACATCACCATCGCCGTCCCGGACATGAACGACAGCTTCTCCAGGGTGGTCCTGAACGGGACCGCATACCTCATGCGCTTTACCTGGAACGACACCGCACAGCGGTGGATGTGGGGGCTCTACACCACCGACCGGACCGCCATCATCGAGGGGGTCAAGGTGGTGCCGAGCTTCCCCATCAATTTGCCATACGGCCACCTGGGGCTCCCGGCGGGGGCCTTCGGTGCCATCTCAGAGCTGGAGGCCGTCGGGCGGCAAGACTTCCTGAACGGAAACGCCCAGTTCGTGTTCATGGCAGCACAGCAGTAGCCTTCTCCGCTGGAATATCCGTGGAGAAAACGCTGGAGAAAAATGCGGAGAAGGCACCGGAGACCTCCGGGGAAAATCCAGTGTAACCATACCATACCGTACCTTACCTTACCGTATCTTATATTACCAGTAGTCTTCACTACGTTCAGACTACTAACCGTTCCGGGAACTTTTTGTTTTGGCGTTATATCATCGGTAACTTGACTTGACGTTACCGAGTCGGTAAGCTAGAATGAGAATGTAACCAGGACGGACAAAAAAGGGACGATGCCCAGCCCCGTCAAAAGCTGCATCGTCCCTTATCCACCACCGAAAGAAACCTCTCAGCTACTGAAAGAAAACCCTTCGGCTGCGGTCATTGTACCACAGCCGTGTATTTCTTTCAAGGGAGAATTTTACGAAGGAGTGATACGGAAGTGGTCAATGTGAGTTCGATTGAAACCGAGGTCATCCGCATGGGCGATGTCGGCGCAGCCATTGAGCTGCTGGACAACAGTTTTTCGGAAGGCAAGGAGGAACAGACGGGGAGGGCCATCGTTATCCTGCGGGAGATCTTCGAGAGCCGCTACAAAAGCCTTCGGCGTGGCCTCTATGGAGGTGAGCAGAATGGCTAACATCTACCGCACGTTCACCGACAAGAGGAAGCGGGAGGTGCGGGTGACCTTTGACCCAGATGGGACCGCCTTCTACTGCGGCTATGACTTGGCCGCCATGTCCGGCTACTCCGCCCCGTCGAAGGTGGTACAGTGTGCAGGTACGGGCCTCTATGCGGCTGAGTCGGTGTACCGGAACATGGAGTACATCGACAGCAAGAAGCGGGGTGTCCGCCGGTTCCGGTGCTTCGATGAGCAGAACGCTTTGAAGTTCCTGGAACGGAAACCGGCTCCACAAGAGGTAAGAGACTGGTTCAGTTCGGAGGTCATCCCCCAGGTCCGCCAAATCAGCCTGGAGATCGCCGCACAGCTCGGCCGGGAGGCGGGGCCGCCGGATGAGGAGGCGCAGCAGGACCATCGTGAGATGTCCGCCCGGATGGAGGAAATCGGCATCAAGACGTTCCGCCCGGCGGGGCTGGTGAGCAGCGCAAGCCCCGATGTCCTGGCTCGGCTCGACGCAATCATCCTAGAGGCCGTGCTGCTGAAGCAGGAGATCCAGAAAATCAGATAGACCGAAGTGAGAAGGGAGTCGCCTACGTGCGGCTCCCTTTTTGCGCTCAGAAGGGAGGAGCTATGAAGAACTTCGATAGACAGTACCGCATGACCGCCGGGGCGCCCGGCACCGTCGGGTTTGAAATCGGCGGGACATCGCCACACGCCATCCATATCAGCTTCTCCGTGCAGAAGCAGGAGCTGGAGAGCAGCAATACCGCCAAGGTCCAGGTCTGGAACTTGAACAAGCAGAACCTGGCGACGCTGGAGGAAAAGAACTGCTTCCTGGTGCTGAAGGCTGGGTACGGGAACACCCTCCCGGTCATCCTGTCCGGCACGGTCTCCCACACCAGCACGAAGCTGGACGGAGCGGACACCCTGACCGAGATTGAGGTGGTGGATGGGCTTATGGAAGTCCGGGACACCTGGGTCTCCCTGTCCTATGCCGGCCTCGTGAACAGTAAGAAGGTCCTGGACGACACGGCGGCCCAGATGGGACTGACGGTGACATACAGCTACAACGCTGAGTTTGCGGACATCCCGAACGGCTTCAGCTTTGTCGGCCAGGCCCGCCATGCCCTGACGAAAGCCTGTGCCGTGAGTGGCCTGGAGTGGTCCATCCAGAACGGGGTGCTCCAAATCAAGAAGCCGGGGGATGTGATGAGCAAGGAGGTCTACGTCCTGAGCCCGGAGACTGGCCTCATCGAAATCCCCCAGCGGGTGCAGATCAGCAGCTCGGACACCGACGGGAAGGACCAGATGGGCTATGACCTGGTGTACCTCATGAACGGTGCCATCGGCATCGGGGACTATGTTCAGGTGAAGAGTAAATACCTGACCGGCTTTTTCCGGGTCTACTCCCTGGAAATCGACGGGGACAACATGGGCGGGGCATGGCAGTGCAAGGCAAGAGTGCTGGAGGTGACGGGATGAGCAGTCAGTATGGGGAGTTCGTGGAGCAGGTGAAGAAGACCACCAGCGCCATGCTTTCCCAGGTCCATACCTGTGTGCCTGGAAAAATCGTTTCCTTCGACGGGAGCACCTGCCAGGCCACGGTGCTTCCGTCTATGAAAATCAAAAAGCCGAACGGAGAGATGCTGGACTACCCTCAGATCACCGGCGTCCCCGTGGTCTTCCCGCAGAGCTCGGCCCAGGGCGTCACGATTGCCTACCCAGTGAAGGCCGGGGATGGATGTCTCATCCTGTTTGCGGAGCAGGCCCTTGACCAGTTCCTCTATGAGCGGGACACTGGGAC
>DBFWXD010000409.1:0-2078 GCA_048215895.1 Eubacteriales bacterium | reverse complement strand
TGACCAATAAAGACCTACCTTTTAAGGGGTCCCGCCAGAAGAAAAAGAGCAAGCACATACGCCGCATGAAATCCGCCACAAAGGGGGACGGCATAGAGAAAAGGCCGGAGGAGGTCAACACGCGCCAAGAGCCTGGCCACTGGGAAATGGATCTGGTGGTGTCCTGCCGCGGCGGCCACAAGTGCCTTATGGCCCTAACCGAGCGGGTGACCCGTCAGGAGATCATGCGCCTAATCCCGGACAAGAGCGCCGCCAGCGTGGTGCGGGCCATGAATACGCTGGAGCGGAAATATGGAAAAATGTTCCCGGAGGTATTCAAGACCATTACCGTGGACAATGGCACGGAGTTTTCCGACTGTGAGGGCATGGAAACCTCTGTATTTAAGGCAGGCGGCCAGCGTACCAAAATGTATTACTGTCACCCATATTGCAGCAGCGAAAGAGGAAGCAATGAAAAGCAAAACCAGATGATCCGGCGAAAATTCCCAAAGGGAACCAACTTCGACAAAGTTTCCCCCAAAGAGGTCCGCGTGGTGGAGGACTGGCTGAACAGATACCCCCGCAAGATCCTAGGATGGTATAGCAGCGCGGACCTGTTCAACCAGATTTTTGGGGGCATTTGAAAAATTTTTTACTTTTTGTTACGCTTACCTATTGACATTTGCCCGCCGAAAATGAGCGCGGACTCAAAGCGGGATTTGCCCGTCTCGTCCAACCCCATCACGAACCGTCCGTCTCCCTGGCCGGCAGCCTGGATGTCCAGCACCTCCCCGGGGCGGCACTCGGCCAGATAGCCGATCTGCATCTCCGCCAGGAAGCGGTTTTCCGGCAGCTTCTCCAGCTCCACCGCGTCGCAGATAAAGTCGGCGTAGCGGGTGTTGTTCACGTGGCCGTTCACGTCGGTGTCGCTGTATCGCATCTTCCGCCGGTCGATGGTCTGAAGGCCGTCGGGCCGGTGGAGCTTGGAGAGGGTCATGGTCTTGCACAGCTCCTCTCCGCTGGTGCCCGCCAGCTCGGTGATGGCTCCCAGGCGCATAAGCTTATGGCCCTTGAGGCTGGCCAGCACCCAGGCGGACACCGACTCGCCCACCTGTTCGTCCCCGGCGAAGAGGTCGTAGTCCCGGTACATGATGGCCCCGTGGCCGCCCCGGTGCCAGGTGCGGATGGTGAGCTTGTCCTCATAATGAAGGGGCCGGGACAGCCGGAACCAGGACCGGGCCAGCATCCAAAAGGCCCCATACCGCTCCACCAGGACTTCCCGGTCAAAGCCCCCGTCCTCAGCGGCCAGGGTAGCGGCGTTTTGCAGATGGTTCAAAAGGGCCGAAGCCTTGCAGTGACCCCGCCCGTCCACGTCCAGACCGGACAGGCGGAAGCTGCACTCATAAAATGTGCTCATGTTGTTTCCTTTCCCCGAATGAGAAGCGAAGTTTTACAGCAGATGTCGTCGATGTCGTCGGCGGTGGCGGCGGGAATGCGCATTTCCGCCCCGCAGTCCTGGCAGATGAGGTCCACCGAGCTGAAATTCACCCGGAAGGTCCACTTCTTGGACCCACAGGCGCAGGAGATGCCTCCCCGCTTGGCAATGTCCCGGATCTCCCCCAGGACCTCTTCCATCACCAGGGGATCGAGAAACGCGCCGTCCTTGGCCGCGTCCTCCCCCAGCTTGTCCACCGCCTGCTCCAGCCGGGCGGTGGCGGCGTAGACGGGGCCCTCCTCCCCCACATAGCAGCAGTCCAGCCCCGACTGGGCGCAGGAGAAGGCCAGGGCCTTCTCCCGGATAAAGGCCTGGGAGGAACAGGATACCTCGTGCTCCCGGCCGCAAAAGAGGCAGGGCACCTTCAGCCGCACCCGGCTCGGAAGAAACTCTACCAAGAGCTCTGACTTGCCGCAGGGGCACTTGATGTGGGCGGGCGCCGCCGCCAGGGAAAACAGGTCCCGCTCCACAATCACCGACTGCAAACAGTTAGGGCAGATATAGGAGAGAAACCGCTTTGTCTCTTGTACCATGAAAAAAATCTCCTTACCGCTTTTCCTTCTTTTCCCGGCGCTGCTCATCGGCCTCATAGGCCTTGATGATC
>DBFWXD010000408.1:0-2179 GCA_048215895.1 Eubacteriales bacterium | reverse complement strand
TATAGATACAGATCTGAAAGCCCTTTTCCGTCCGCTCAATGCGGGCCGACTGATGCAAGGTAAGACTGCTGCTGTCACTCCAGGCAAAATCACGGAATTCCTTCAGCCAGTCAGGGTGGGCAGTCAGCCTGGGATCGTCCATCTTGACCGGCTCCCAGCAGAGTTCCTCCAGCTCCCGGCCCACCAACATGGGGCCAATGGCCGCCCGCCGAACAGGAGCCATGCTTTCCCGAATCATCTCCTCCGGGTCCTGCTCCAACTCCCATTCCCGGAACAGATACTCCAATTCCTCCCGGCTCTCCTGATTCAGTCCCACGGCAAACTGCTCCCAGCCCAGGGTGACGGTATCGCCGGGGACAAAGACGAACTCCCGACCATCTTTCTTGAAGATGCCGGTGGTGCAGCTCTGGCCCCAGCGGTCAAAAGTATGTAGACCGAGAAAGGTCATATCATAACGGGCAGCCAGGCTTTCCATCAGTGTCTGCTTCTCGGTTGTATCCATTTGATTGAATTGGGGACGGGACAGTTTTTCGTTCATAGTAAGTTCTCCTTCAATCCTTTTTGCGTGTTCCAGCAGATAGCGCCGGCCATCCTGCTTGGCCTGCTCCAAGTATTGAGGAAGCAGGTCGGAATGGATGGCATCCAGTGAGACCAGAACGGCGATCCGCTGGTATTCCTGTAATTCGAGGGAATAACAGTTCCGCTCCCAGAACAGCGGAGCGAACTGCTCCACACAGTCAGGACGCAGAGCGGGCATCGCCAAAAGCGCCCGACGGCTCACATATTCATTGGGGTCCTTTGCGAAATCCAGAATTATATCCCTGACTTTCTGACTACATGAGCATTCCGGCAGATAGGCGGCAAACTGCCACTTGGCCTCATTCTCATTGGAAGCTGCGGCCCTGCGGCAGAGGCACTCAAACCATTTGGGATGGGAAGTGGTTTCCTGTATAAATCCCTCCGCTTCGTTGGCCCTGGCAATTAAATAGACCATCTCATCCAGCAGAATGCTGTCTGCCATTTCTGCATTCATTTGGGTCAACACATGGCAAAAGGCATCAAATATATCATTCCACGCAGGGTAATCGATCTCCCACGCACCGCCAATCTCCTCGGTGGTTTTTCCGGGATAAGTGATTTCCTGCCACTGATGAAATTTTCCTGCCTGCTCCAGCAGGCACTCCCTGATGGCCTTTGCCATACGCTTACCTCACAATTCTTTGCACAGGTTTCCCAGTTCCAATGCCTGTTCCACAAGGTCCAGGAGCAGGCTGGAAAAATTCTCGGCAATCTCCTCCAGATCGGCATAGTCACAGTTATAGCCCCGGACTCTGCCGCTTTCCAAGTCGATAAATACGATACTCCCGTCACCCAATCCTCCGATTGGAAAGGTGGGGCCGTGGTCATATTCGCTCATGTAATCCTCATAAGCCTCTTGAAAAATCGGGTAGGCTTCTTCCAACTCTTTCAGTGTGAAGATCCACGGCTCCGCCAAATAGCAGCCGCCGAAGTTCAAAAGCAGCCAGCGGTACTCTGCTGGGATGGGAGTATACCTGCTTTCAAATCGTTTCACAGCATCCTCCGGTTCTGGGCGGGTACCCTTTGTGAAGGCACTTGCTTCATAAGCGGCCTTGATTTTGTCACGGTATCCCTCCAATTTTCTTACCTGCATCATGTTCACCTCTGATTTCTCCCGTTCGGCAGTCCGCGATTTCTTTTCTACAAAGCGAACTGCCTCTGTCAACAGCGCGGGAAGCTGATTTCCGTCTGCCGTTTCATACCGCTTGACTGGATGCGTCCAATCAAAATTATGAATGATAGAAATGATGTATCTGTCCTGATACCAGCCCATATCCAACAAAAATCCGTTTGGATATTCCACTTGCAGCATATCTTCTTTTTGTGTGTCATCCAAAAAGGGGACTGTTCCAGTGCCAAAATCCACCTTGCGCCACGCTTGAACCATCGTTTGTCCTCCTACAGCCGATCCAGATTCTCTTGCAAATCGCCCTGCATCAAGTGCTGGGCAATGGCTTGGTTCAGTGCCTTATATGAGTGATAGGCTGCCTGCTCTACATCGTGCAGGCACTCCTCCATCAGTGCCTCCGGAGAAATGCCTTCCCGTTTGCCATAAAGATGGCCGAAGGCATAGCACACGGACTTGAGAAAGTCGAAAATA
>DBFWXD010000407.1:0-1672 GCA_048215895.1 Eubacteriales bacterium | reverse complement strand
GAAAGGGGCCACAGACGAAGATATTGCAGACGCCTTTGGAATTTCCGTCCGCACCCTCCACAGATGGAAGAAGGAACACGAGTCATTTGCCGAGGCCCTTGGCCCTGGTAAAGACGTTGCGGATGCTCAGGTAAAGCATAGCCTCTATCAGCGGGCCATCGGCTACGATGCAAAGGACGTTGAACAGATCATCGTTACAGACCCGGCGACAGGAAGGCAAAGAGTGGAAAAGACCCGTGTGGTCACGAAGCATATCGCACCCGATACGATGGCGTGTATGTACTGGCTCAACAACCGGAGCAAGGGAGAGTTCTCTCAGCGTCAGGAAATCACTCTGGGAGGCGCTGTGAAGACCTCCCCGATGGAGAAGCTGACCGAGGAGGAGCTTAGATCCCTTGCCCGTATGGATGAAGGGCAGGATGGCGAGGGGTAGCCGCTCCATCTCGTCAGCCTTGAAGAAATCCATAGCCACCGAAGCACGGTATGAGCTGGCGAGAAGATACTATGCGGATTACGTCCAGCTCGTCCATGCAGGCAGGTGGAAAAGAGCCAGACACCTCGACCTGGTTTGTCGAGAGCTGGAAAACATCATGTCCGGCACAACGAAGCGGCTGATGATATTCATGCCGCCCCGCCACGGGAAGTCGATGACCGTGACGGAGACCTTCCCGTCCTTCTTCCTGGGCAAGTACCCGGAGAAGCGGGTCATCGAGATCAGTTACAGCGGTGAGCTTGCCCAGCAGTTCGGCAAGAAGAACCGAGACAAGGTGGAGGAGTATGGTCCGCTCCTCTTTGGGCACAGCACATCGAACGTCCAAGCTACGAAGACCAACTGGAATATCGACAACGGAACAGGCGGCATGATTTCTGTCGGCATCGGCGGCTCTATTACGGGCTACGGTGCCGATTTGCTTGTTGTTGACGACCCCATCAAGAACCGGGGCGAGGCTGAGTCTCTGACCTACCGTGATAAGCTGTGGGATGAGTACCAGTCAACGGTCAGCACCCGTCTCCACGCCGGAGGCGCTGTCATCATCATCCTGACCCGGTGGCACGAAGACGACCTGGCCGCCCGACTCCTGAACCCGGAGTATGGCAAGGTGGAGGATTGGAAAATCATCTCCCTTCCGGCCATCTGTGAAGACCCTGACACCGATCCATTAGGGCGGACCTTTGGTGAGGCCCTATGGCCCGCTGGCGGCTACAATGAAGCCTGGGCCGCCCAGCAGAAGGAGACAGTGGGCACCTATGCCTGGTCTTCGCTCTATATGCAGACCCCGACGCCGAGCTCCGGCGGTATGTTCAAGCGGAACTGGTGGAAGCGGTGGCGGGTGCTGCCCTCCGGCCTGTTCGATTTCATTCAGTCCTGGGACTGCACCTTCAAGGACAAGGACGTCTCCGACTATGTGGTGGGCCAGGTGTGGGCCCGCAAGGGGGCGGACCGTTACCTAGTGGACCAGGTGCGTGGCCGCATGACCTTCACCGAGACCCTGAACGCCATGCGAGACCTGTCGGCCAAGTGGCCCCAGACCTCCCGGAAGTTGGTGGAGGACAAGGCCAACGGCACAGCGGTCATCGACGTTCTGAAGCGAGAGATCCCCGGTATCATCCCCGTGGAGCCCTTCGGCGGCAAGGTAGCCAGGGCCCACGCCACCACAGCGGTGGCAGAAGC
>DBFWXD010000406.1:0-3265 GCA_048215895.1 Eubacteriales bacterium | reverse complement strand
TTCTGGGAATCTCAATCAGCTTGTGGATGCCCGGGTTTGAAATGAATTCCCCGGGTATGTATCCGGGACTGGCTTCGATGGGTATGCTCTTGTGCTGCTTGATTGCGGTAGGGCAACTGATCGCCAAGCGAAAGAATATGGAGAAATGGGAAGAGGAGGGGGCGTGGAACCGCCTGAAGCTGTGCCTCATCACAGAAGTGCCCTTTGTGGTGTTTGTGATGATTGTGGCCTCCATTCTCTACGCTGTGGCTATGGGCCTAATCGGATTTTATATTTCTACCTTTGTTTACCTGGCATTTTCTATTTTCTTTCTGTTTAAGGGAGAAAAGAAAAGATTGGTACAGTCTCTCTTGGTGTCCGCTGGAATGATTGTGGCGGTGTATCTCATCATTGAGCTGTTGTTCCAGATCAAGATGCCGTAAGGAGGGTTGAGCTATGGAAACAATTATTTTCACCCTACAGACGGGAATGGAAGTTTTTATGCAGCCCATTATGCTGGTTTACGCCTTAGGCGGCCTGCTGTTTGGTATGTATGCGGGTGCTATGCCCGGAATTTCCGCCACAATGGCCATCTCCCTGATGGTGTCCTTTACGTATAACTGGGATATGTACTCTGCGTTGGCGGTAGCCATCGGGTGCTACGTAGGAGCCGTGTATGGCGGATCTCGAAGCGCAATCCTCCTGAATGTGCCTGGTACGCCCTCCGCCATTGCCACGGCCTTTGACGGCTATCCGCTGGCTCAACAGGGTAAGGCAGCCAAGGCACTGGGGATTACGGCCATCCAGTCGGTCATCGGCGGCATCATTGGCGCAATCTTCCTGATCATTGCCGCGCCCCTGATCACCAGCTTTGCCCTGCTGTTTGCACCTCGGGATTACTTCCTGCTGGCCCTGATGGGAATCCTGCTGCTGTGTTCCATGTCCGGCGGCTCTTTTGCAAAAGGTGTGTTTTCTGGTCTGCTGGGTATGGTGGTAGGCTGTGTGGGAATGGATTCTTCCACCGCGGTCCAGCGCTTTACCTTTGACAACATCTATCTGATGAGCGGCATCAGCTCCGTGGCAATCATCATCGGTATGTTTGGCCTGTCCGAATCCTTGTGCCAGATGCGTGATTTTCGTGCGGTTGAGGTGCGCAAGCAGGATGTCTCTCGGATTATACCTTCTTTGCACGATGCGTTTGGTTACCTGCGCATTACCATTGAGTCCTCTCTTATCGGCGTGTTTATTGGTGCTCTGCCCGGGACAGGCGGAAATATTGCGGCGCTGTTGTCCTATGACCGAGCCAAAAAGACCTGTAAGAAGCCTTCGGCCCCCTTTGGAGAAGGCGCGATTGAGGGTCTGGTGGCCTCGGAAAGTTCAAACAACGCCGCGGTGGGCGGCGCCATCATTCCTATGCTGACCCTGGGTATCCCCGGTGACAGTGCCACGGCCCTGCTGCTGGCCTGCCTTTCTGCCCACGGTGTGGTAGCCGGTCCTCTGCTCATTGATGACAGCAGCGGAATCTTTGGAATGATTGTAATGCTGACTTTGTTGGCAAACATTTTGCTGCTGCCGGTTTCTCTGACGGGAATTAAAATCTTTGCCAAGATTGTAGAGGTACCCAAACAAATTCTGCTGCCTCTGATCATCGTTCTTACCGTGGTGGGCTCTTACGCCGCCCGCAAGAATATGATGGATGTCTACTTTATGATGGGCTTTGGCATTGCGGGATATTTCCTGAAAATCCACGGGTTTAAGACTGGGCCCTTGGTACTGGGCCTGATTTTGAGCCAACTGTTGGAGCAGAATCTCCGCCGTGCCATGACCGCTGCGCACCTCAATCCCCTTGAATTCTTTGCCCAGGTTTTCAGTAATCCTCTTTCTCTCATTCTGGCCCTGGTGACCCTCCTGGTATTTGCCAGCCAGTTTGGACTGTTGAGCAAGATAACCGGCAAATTTTCCAACACTTCCAAGAAATAGACCAGCTACTAGGCCAGAAAGGATATGTGATAATGAAGATCACGAAGTTGACGATACTCTATGTACATAATATTCGAACCGATTCCTCCCAGACAGGCCAGCGCCCTATTCTGCTGCGGATCGACACCGACAGCGGAATCTATGGTGTAGGTGAGGTCGGCATGGCCTACGGAGCCGGCGGCAATGCTGCTGTGGGTATGCTCAAAGATTACGCACCTTACATTTTGGGCATGGACCCCATGAATATCGAGGCCATTTGGGAAAAGCTGCTGAAAACTACCTTCTGGGGCCAGGGCGGAGGAACCGTGGTCTTTGGCGGAATGAGCGGCATTGATATGGCGCTGTGGGACATCAAGGGCAAAGCGCTGGGAGTCCCTGTATACCAACTGCTGGGCGGAAAATGCCGGGAGAGTATGCGTACCTATGCTTCCCAGATTCAGCTTGGGTGGGCCCCGAAGCGCAACATCTGCAAGACGCCGGAAGATTTTGCCAAACAGGCTCTCGTGGCGGTTGAACAGGGGTATGATGCGGTGAAAGCTGACGTGCTTCAGTTTGATGAGGACGGTGTTTCCGGTGGATATTGGCTGGAAGGCCCGCTGCTGGACAAAGTAGTGCGTGTGGGTGAGGCGCGTATTCGGGCAATTCGAGAAGCGGTTGGCCCGGATGTAGACATTATTGTGGAAAATCACGCACATACCGATACGGTAGCCGGAATTCAGTTTGCCAAAGCTATCGAGAAATACAATATTTTCTTCTATGAGGAACTGAATATGCCCCTGAATCCCAAACTGACAGCATATGCAAAGCAGAACATCAATATTCCTTTGGCTGCCGGCGAGCGGATTTATTCCCGCTGGGGTTATCTTCCCTTCCTGGAGGCGCGTTCTCTGGACGTGCTTCAGCCCGATCTCGGGACGTGCGGAGGTATTACAGAGTGTAAGAAGATCTGTGATATGGCCCATGCTTATGATATGACTGTGCAGGTCCATGTGGCCGGTACCGGTGTTGCCTGCGCGGCGGCCCTTCATGTAGAGGCGTCGATTCCCAATTTCTGTATCCATGAGCATCACCAGAAGGCACTGATGCCGGAATACATCGAATTGTGCACCCAAAACTATCAGCCGGTGAACGGCAGAATGCCGGTTCCTGAGCTGCCTGGCATTGGGCAGGATCTGACGGAAAAGGCCTACGCAAATTCTGATATTTGCGTGATCGAAGGGTAGTTTTTAAAAGCGCAAGGCAATATCCCATTGCCTTGCGCTTTTAAATTTATACGGTAGATTTAAATCGATAACGGGGTATACTA
>DBFWXD010000405.1:0-3375 GCA_048215895.1 Eubacteriales bacterium | reverse complement strand
GTTTGGAGGTGAGGGCGTGACCCAAGAAAAACAGATGTCCGACTCCCTCATGGTGGGGCTGCTGCTGGCTTTCGCCGGAGGGATGCTGGATGCATATAGCTTTGTCAACCGGGGCGCGGTCTTTGCCACCGCCGAGACGGGCAACATTGTCCAACTGTGCGTCCACCTGTCTATGGGCCGGTGGAGCATGGCGTTCCACTATCTGCTGCCGATTATGGCCTTTTTCTTCGGCATCCTCACCGCCGAGGCCATCCGCCGCCATGTGTCCGGCCACCCCAATTGGTTTCACTGGAGGCAGTTTCTGGTCGCGGCAGAATGCGGCGTGCTGGTGCTGGTATCCTTTCTCCCTCAGGGAGAACCCGACTGGGCAGCCAATGTGCTGATCTCCTTTACCAGCGCCGTTCAGCTGGAGACCTTCCGCAAATTCCGGGGCTGTGCCGGGGCCACCACCATGTGTACCGGCAATCTGAGAAGCGGTACAGAGCTTCTCTATAAGTTCCTGGCCCTCCCGGACCCTCAGTCCGGTACGAAGGCTACGGTCTTTTATCGCCTCATTCTGGCCTTTGCTCTGGGCGCTATCCTCTGCGGACGGCTGTCTCTGCTCTTTGGCGCACGGACTGCCCTGTGCGCCTGTCTCCCCCTGCTGGCGGTTTTTTTCCTGCTGTTCAAGCCGGTCAAAGCCTGATCTCTCACAAAGAATAAAAACCCCCGGTCCCAAAGGGATCGGGGGTTTGTTGTTCTCTTGTTCAGCGCAGGCCGGGAACCATACCCCGGCGGGTCATGGGCTGCACCAGCATCAGGTGCATGGCAGCGATACAGGCGGACTCAATGGGAATCATAATGAGGTTCTTCAGAATCCGGCCGGGCAGCAGCACCAGGAAGCCCTTGTCCAGCATGATGGCCAAATTCAGCGTACCCAGGCCGATGTGGACAAAGATATCGACAATGGCAACCGCCAGCACGATGCGGAAAATGCGCTTGCGCTGGCTCCAGTCAGCGCCGGGCTTCTCATAGAGCACCAGGCCATAGATGAGGCCGGAGCAGGCGGTAACAATGGTAAAGCCGGGCCAGAAAGCGCCGCCGGTGGGGAACAAAGTAGCGCCCAGGAAGTCGGCGATGGCGGCTACCGCACAGCCGTAGCCGGGACCAAACAGGATGCCGGCCATAGCCAGGGGCAGGAAGCCAAAGCTCAGGCGCAGTGCAGGGGTCTGAATGGAGCAGAAACGCACCAGAACGATCTGGATGGCAACGAGCATGGCACAAGTCACCATGATCTGCATCCGTTTTTTAGACGCGGAATGATTCATAATATAATTCTCCTTTTCGGCATAAAATATGGTTTTTCCAATCTCTCTTCTGTTGCCGCAAAGGAGAATTCCTCTGACGACAGCGGAAGCGGAGGGACCATCGCAACCGTTTGTCGGTTTTCGTTCAGCGGCAACTTCCCATCCGACTGACACTTCACGCGGCCCTCCTATTCTGTTAGGTACAATGGTCTCAGCACAGGCCCAGCAGGTGGCGCAGCTCCCCTACCATATAGAGGGAACCGCAGGCACAGATCACATCATCCGGTCCGCTCTGGGCCAAAACTGTGTTCAGGCCCTCCTCCACGCTCTGGCAGGGAGTGGCCTTGGCCCTCTTTCCTTCCAGGAAGGCGGCCAGATCCTCGGCGCTGAGCGCCCGGGGACTGTCAGGGGTAAGGGTCACAAAGCTGTGGGCCATGGGCAAAAGCTTGTCCATCATATCCCCATAGTCCTTGTCCCCCATCACGCCCACCAGGAAATGGATTTTCTTTCCGGGGTAGAGCTGGGGAAGGCTCTGGGCAATGGCCTCCATGCACTGGGGGTTGTGACCTCCGTCGATAATAAGGTCGGGGCTCTTATGGGCCAGTTCCATACGTCCAGGCCACACGGCTCCGGCCAGCCCCTGCTGAAGGGCTTCTTCGGAAATGTTCCAGCCGCCCCGGCGCAGGGCCTCCACCACTTCAATGGCCGTAGAGGCATTTCGCACCTGGTAGGCTCCCACCATGGGAATGTGGTACTCCCGTCCCCGGTACAGGAAGCGATGGCCCTGGGGCCCTGCCTCCAGCACCTGGAGGGAATCGGTATCGGTAATGGTAAGCTCCACACCCTGCTCCCGGCAGACCGCTTCTACCACCTCTTCCGCTTCCCGGCTCTGGTGATAGAGCACGCAGCGGCAGCCAGGCTTGATAATCCCGGCCTTCTCCTTGGCAATGAGGGGAATGGTGTCCCCCAGCTGGTCGGTGTGCTCCAGCCCCAGGTTGGTAATGACAGCCACCTCCGGGGACGGAATAATATTGGTGGAGTCCAGCCGCCCGCCAAGGCCCACTTCCAGAACCACGATGCCGCAGTTCTGCTCTTTAAAGTAGACCATAGCCACAGCGGTCATCAGTTCAAACTCCGTGGCCGGGTCGGTCATGTCCTGGGCCGCCTTCAGCACCAGCTCCGTAATACGCCCCAAGTCCTCATCGGCAATGGGAGCTCCGTTTACCTGGAACCGCTCCCCAAAGTGCCACAGATGGGGCGAGGTATAAAGCCCGGTTTTTACTCCGGCCTTTCTCAGGACGCTGGACACCATAGCGGCCGTGGAACCTTTGCCGTTGGTTCCGGTAATGTGGACAAATTTCAGCCCCATGTGGGGATTTCCCAGCCGTCCCAGCAGTTCTCTGGTCCGTTCCAGCCCTGGGGTACGGCCGATCCAGGCCTGTTCGTGTATCCTCTGTTCCGCTTCCTGGGCAGTCATTGGCTGCGCCTCCTATCTCTTAAATGCCTAAGCTTTGGCCGCGCAGGGCGGCCTGAACGGTATGCGCGGCCAACACGGTGGAAGTCACCGCCCCAACGCCTCCCGGCACCGGGGTGATGGCGGCCACAATCGGCTCAGCAGCCTCGAAATCCACATCTCCGTGGAGTTTCCCGTCTGGACCCAGGCTCAGGCCCACGTCAATCACCACCTGTCCAGGTGACAGGTGGTCCCGCCCGATGAGCCCCGCCTTTCCGGCGGCGGAAATAATCAGATCCGCTCCCCGGCATAGCTCCATCATACGCTTTGGGTCCGTATAGATGTTGCACACCGACACGGTGGCTCCCCGGTTCATCAGCAGGATGGCCGTGGGCATTCCCACCGTGGTCCCTGCCCCCACCATGACCACATTCCGCCCCTGAAGCTCGACCTGGTAGTGCTCCAGAAGCTCTATGCAGGCTGTGGCGGTACAGGGTGGAAATCCGGGGGTTCCCCGGACCATGAGCCCGCCCATGGAGGCGCTGGTCATGGCATCGATGTCCTTTTCCGGACGCAGAGCACTCAACACCGCGGGGGTGCTAAGATGCTCCGGCAGAGGCCGGAACAGAAGACAAC
>DBFWXD010000404.1:0-2597 GCA_048215895.1 Eubacteriales bacterium | reverse complement strand
TCCCCGGTCACCCCCCGTGGGCAGGTCATCTTCGGAATCGGCTGCGGCCTTTTGACCATGCTTCTGCGTTATCACGGCTCCTACCCCGAGGGGGTGGGCTGGGCCATCCTCACCATGAACTGCCTGGTTTGGCTGATGGATCGGATGGGCATGCCCCGCCGGTTTGGCATTGGCCGGTTTACCGTCACCAAAAACTGGGTGACGGAAATCCGAGACAGCCTGGCCGAGATCAAATTTGTCAAGCCGAAGACGAAGTTTAATTTCTTCAGTCTGAAGGAAGGAAAAATGCCCGGCGAGGCCTATCTGGACCCCCTCCGGGCCCATGTAAAGGCGCTGGCCCCTGTGGCTGCGCTGTTTGCCGTCACCTGTGTGGTGATTTCCAGCGTCCACACCATTACTGACCTGGACACCGCCCGAGCCGAGGCCCGGGAGCAGCGGGAGCTGCTCTCCCAGGTGATGCCCCAGGCGGAAACCAGTTCGGAAACGCCCTACCGCGCCAATGGTGCCCTGTCCATTCTGGCCGGCTACTCCAGCGAAGGGGAGCTGGTCGGCTACTGCGTGGAAGTGCAGAACCAGGGCTTTGGCGGCATCATCACCATGGTGGTGGGCGTGGATCTGGACGGCAAGGTCACCGGTGTGGCCGTCACCAGCCACTCTGAAACCAATCCTGTGGGCACCCAAGCCATGACGGAAGAGGCCCTCAGCCGGTATGTGGGCCGCTCCGGAACCCTCCGGACCTCCGGCTCCAACTCCGTGGATGTGGTCACCGGCGCCACCGCCACCTCCAAGGCCATTACCGCCGGGGTCAACCGTGCGCTGGCCATTGTCGCAAATCTGGATACGGAAGGAGAGGTTGAATATGTGGACAGCGATGTATAACTTCGGCTCCCGGCCTCTCCGGAAAGGGGGACGGGCGCTATGACAACCGCACTGGAGCTTGCCGGGGTGGCCCTGGCCGCCCTGCTCTCGGAGAACATGGTGCTGGTCACCTGCACCGGCATCGGAACCCACCGCAAGTCCTTTCAGGACCCCAAGCAGGCGCTGCACACCGGGTTCTGCCTGACCTTGGTCATGGTGCTGGGCGCTTTGTGCGCGTGGCTGCTGGACTATCTGTTTCTGGGCCGCTTCGGCCTGCAGCATTTTCGTCTTCTGGCCTTTGCCCTGCTCATTCCGGGACTGGTAGCCGCTCTGCGCCGCTTTTTCCGCGTCTGCGTGCCTGAGCTGTCCCGGCGGGTGGACGACAACCTGGCCTCTATCTCCACCAACTGCGCGGCCCTGGGCTCCGCTCTGCTCATCACCCAGCGCAGCTACGGCCTGCTGTCTTCCCTGCTCTTCGCCCTTTTCGGCGGAATCGGCGTGTGCCTGGCCCTGGCCAGCTTTGCCAGCCTCCAAACCGAAGTGGATCTGGAGCGCTGCCCCCGGCCCTTCCGGGGCATCCCCATTCAGCTGATCACCGCGGGTCTGATGGCCATGGCGCTGTTTGGCTTTTACGGACTTCATCTGGATTAAAAAAAGCCTGTGGAACGTTTTGTTCCACAGGCTTTTTTCTTATCGAGCGCTGAGCTTGAAGGAAGCACACTCGGTGCCCTCACACTTGGTGGGGGCGCTGCCGCAGCAGCCTACCTTGATGGACTGCAGCGAGCAGCAGTTCTGAGGGGCGTTGTGGTAGGCGCAGGTGTCAACGGTACACTGGATGCTGGTATTACAGGACTTGTTATTCATACAAAACCCTCCTTCCTTGGGTTGGCTTTAGTATGAACCAAATGCGCCCTGTCTATACCCATTTTCTCCTCCAAATGCAGAACCGTTCAGGATTTTTTCCCGTTCCCGGCGTTGGGATTGTCCAGATCCTCGGGAAGCACATCCACCACTTTGGGAATAAACCGGCTGGCAAACTTGCCCTTTCCGCGGTTTTTCACATAAAAATACCCAATAAAGGAAAACACCACAGCTCCCACAAAGTTTACCATCAGATCCTTCATGGTGTCCAGAATTCCGATGTCCAGATAGCCGCCCAGGCCCAAGGAAATCTCCTCTCCGGCGGCGGTGATGACCACGACGTCGGTGATATCTCGGATAATTACCGGCGTATTTCCGCCCGTGGGGTCCAGCATGACGGTGGAAATGGTGTTTACAACGGCGTCCTTTTGCATATCCAGCAAAAACAGCTGGTCCATGATGCACTCAAAAAACTCCCACAGCACGCCAATGGTCATGGAAAAACAAAACGCCACCAGCGCCATATAGGTGGGCGACAGGGTAAGGTAGAACTTTTCGTTGCGGTTGAGCATATCCACAAGGGCAAAGCCGATGGCCGCGCAGAGGAAGCCGTTGATGGTATGCAAAATGGTGTCCCAGCCATAGAAGGTGGTGTAGAAGGAGCGGATCTCTCCCAAAATTTCCGCCGCAAAGATAAAGAGCATAATGATGATTTCCAGGGTGTTCGGCAGATCCACCATCAATGCCCGCTCCACAATCGTGGGCAGCAGCAGCAGGATCAGCGTCAGAAGACACAGGAAGAAGCTCTCATAGTCCCGGTTAAAAAACTGGGCGATCATCGTGAGAATCACCAGGAAACGCAGCAGGATGTATACCGC
>DBFWXD010000403.1:0-8484 GCA_048215895.1 Eubacteriales bacterium | reverse complement strand
TGCGCTTATTCATCCAGTCCAGATATTGGTCCAGAAGCAGGGAGATCTGGATGTCTTTGATCTCCATTTTATTTTTGCTCAGAAGGTGCAAAATCAAATCCAGAGGTCCTACGAAATCCTCCAGATTTTCTTCCTTGGCCTTTACCACCCCTTCCAGGTGGTAAATGGGCGTCTCCACAAAGCAGGCCTCCTTCCAGGCAAAATGAGTTCAGAATATTATACCAGTTTGCCTGTCAAAACACAAGGAAAAGAAACGCCGCTCCCCAAAATCCAACCGGCTGCTCCTGCGTAAGCGTCCCCCTTTTCCCGCCAGCCATTCCGGAATCCGGCCCATAGCAGGCCCATTTGTGATGGTTCTGTTATCTATTGTAACCGCTTTTTCCTTGAACCCATCGCACTTCTTTGATACGATAAACCTGGAATCAAGGCTTGGTTGAAACGCACTTGACAGGAGGTTATGTTATGAAAGCGCTCCGTTTTGCTCTCGCCCTGACATTCACAGCCGCTCTTCTCGCTGGCTGCGCCCAGAATACGGCCTCTTCTTCCGCCTCCTCGGCATCCTCTGACACCTCTGGTTCGGCGTCTGACCCCGCCGGGCAGTCCTCCGCCGCTTCTCTGGACGAGGATCTTCTTATCTCCCGCTATACCGACATCTCCGCGCTTCCAGCATTGGATCTGAATTTGGAGCCATCTCTTCAATTTGATGACCGCACCCTGATCATGGAAGACAGCATTGAAAACGAACTGGAATACCTGGTCTATCAAAGCTATTATTATGAAATATCAGCCGACTTTTCTTCCAAGCAAGCTCTGCTGGGCGACAGTGAATACCTCCAAATCTCCGTTAAAAATGGAGAGAAAGGTTTTAAAAACGGCGAATATATGACCAGTGTCACCATACACGCTTTAAATACCCTTACCCCCGAGGATCTGGACTTTGTCGCGGATTATGCCAAAGAGGATTTGCTGGAAGATATCAATCAGTATGCGCTGACCGAATACGCCATTGTTCAGGCCGATCTGGACTGGACCTATTCCCAGGCTTGGCTGGACGCAGGCCCACAGGTGGGCAATGGGCGGTATATGCGCTATTTCTTGCTTGGCAAAACGGAGGAAACACCCGAATTTCGCTGGTATGAACTATACTGGGAAGGTTTTATGGAAGCTGCCCCTTAAAGTGGTCCCACTGTCCCATGTTTTCTGTCCGACAGACCTGTACATGAAAAATCCCCGGCTCCCTATCCAAGAGCCGGGGATTTTTTATGCCTTTATGCCGGATAAAATCGCCTGGAGCAGTTCGTCCCGCCCTGTCCCCTTCTCGGCCGAGAAGGGAATGAGCACGGCGTCTTCGTCCAGTTCCAGGGTCTCCCGAACAAGCTGAAGGTTGGGCTCAATCTCGCTCTTTTTCAGCTTGTCCAGCTTGTTGGCCACCACAATGAGGGGGCAGCCGGTGTCCCGGAACCACTGGGCCATGGTGCAGTCGTCGGCGGTGGGCTTATGCCGGGAATCCACGATCATAACCCCCAGGGTCAGCAGATCGGGCCGGGCAAAGTAGTCCTCCATCAGCTTGCCCCACCGGTCCCGCTCCGCCTTAGACACCTTGGCGTAGCCGTATCCGGGCAGGTCCACCAGATAGAAGGCACCGTCGATTTTGAAATAGTTAATATGGATGGTTTTCCCCGGTGCGGCGCCCACCCGGGCAAAGTTCTTCCGGTTCAACAGCCGGTTGATGACCGAGGACTTGCCTACATTGGACCGGCCCGCAAAGGCCACCTGGGGCAGGCCGTCTTCCAAGAAATTCTTGGGCGAAACGGCAGAGAGCACAAACTCCGCCTTTTGTACGTTTACAGACATCCTTTCCCCTCCTTATGGCCGGGGCCGACGGGCATCGCTGCCCTTCACAGGGGCGGCAGGAATGGAGATTGACTCCTCCTTCCGCTCGGCGGCAGGCAGCTCCACCACCTCGGCGGGACGGTTCAGCGCAGCGGTCAGCACCTGGTCGGCACGCTCCACCAGAATGAACTGGAGGGCCTTTCGCACCGTCTGATCGATCTCTTCCAGGTCCTTTTCGTTGTCGGCGGGGATGATCACGGTCTTAATGCCGTTGCGGAAGGCAGCCATGGTCTTTTCCTTCAGACCGCCGATGGGCAGCACACGGCCCCGGAGGGTCACCTCGCCGGTCATGGCGATGCCCCGCTTCACCGGACGTCCGGTGAGGGCGGAAACCATGGCGGTAGTGATGGCAATACCGGCGGAGGGCCCGTCCTTGGGGACAGCCCCCTCGGGGAAGTGGACATGGATGTCCTTTTCCTTATAAAAATCGGTGGGGATGCCCAGCCGGTCGGACTGGCTGCGGATGTAGCTAAGGGCGGCGTGGGCCGACTCCTTCATCACATCGCCCAGGTTGCCAGTGAGCTCCACCTTGCCCGAACCGGGAATCACATTGACTTCCACTTCCAGAAGTTCTCCGCCCACGCTGGTCCAGGCAAGGCCATTGACCACGCCCACACGCTCCTCCAGCGCCTGGCGTTCGGGGTGGTACCGAGGAATACCCAGGTACTCCTCCAGGTCTTTTTCTGTGATGCGGATTGTCTTTACATCACCAGTCACTACCTTCATAGCGGCCTTCCGGCACAGACCTGCCAGCCGCCGCTCCAGCACACGCACGCCGGACTCCCGGGTATAGGCGGAAATGATCTCCCGCAAAGCCCCGTCAGACACCTTGAGCTGCGCCTTGGTGAGGCCGTGGCGCTTGAGCTCCTTGGGCAGCAGGTGCCGCTTGGCAATCTGCACCTTCTCCTCGTCGGTGTAGCTGCCCAGCTCGATGACCTCCATTCGGTCCAGCAGAGGCCGGGGGATGGTATCCAAGCTGTTGGCGGTGGTGATGAACATGACCTCGGACAGGTCAAAGGGCAGCTCCAGGAAGTTATCCCGGAAGGTGGCGTTCTGCTCCCCGTCCAGCACCTCCAGCAGAGCGGAGGCCGGGTCGCCCCGGTGGTCATGGCCCAGCTTATCAATTTCGTCCAGCAGCATCAGGGGGTTGCAGCTGCCGCACTGGTTGATGGCGGAGATGATCCGCCCGGGCATAGCCCCCACATAGGTCTTCCGGTGGCCCCGGATTTCCGCCTCATCGCTGACGCCGCCCAGGGAGAGTCTTGCCAGCTTCCGGTTCATGGCCCGGGCCATGGACATGGCAATGGAGGTCTTGCCCACACCCGGAGGGCCTACCAGGCAGATGACCTGCCCCTTCAATTCCGGAGCAAGCTGCTTGACGGCCACAAATTCCAAAATGCGCTCTTTTACCTTCTCCAGACCGTAGTGGTCCTGGTCAAGGGCCTTGCGCACAGCAGCTACGCTGATCTTCTCCTTGGTCTTGACGCCCCAGGGAAGCTCCAGGCACACGTCCAGGTAGTTACGCAGGACCGTGCCCTCCGAAGAACCGTAGGTCTGCTTGGCCAGGCGGCCCAGCTCTTTGGTGAGCTTCTCCCGCACCTGGTCGGGGAGGTCCGCCTTGGCAATTTTCTGCCGGTACTCCTCGATCTCGTCGGCGCCTTCGCCCTCCCCCAGTTCGTTCTGAATGGCCTTCAGCTGCTCCCGCAGGTAGTAGTCCCGCTGGTGGTCGGCCATCTGCTCCCGGGCCTTGTTCTGGATTTCGTTGTCCAGGGCGAGAATTTCCACTTCCCTCTCCAGCAGCTTATGAAGCTTCTCCAGCCGCTTATTGGGCCGCAGCTCCTCCAGAATCGTCTGCTTGTCGCTGTTGCGCATGGGGATGTTCTGGGCAATGTAGTCGGCAATATGGCCGGGGTCCTGGCTGGCCAGCACATGGATCAAAAGATCCGGCGACAGCTTGGGCGCCAGCTCGGCATACTGCTGGAACAGGTCATAGGTAGCGCGCATCAGGGCCTCGGTCTTGGCCGAGCTCCGGGCCGGAACCTCCTGGACGGGGATTTCCTGAACCTCAGCCTCCAGATTGGGCTCTGTACGGAGCATCTGGATCATACGGCCCCGGCTCTGGCCCTCCACCATTACCCGCACGTTGTCTCCGGGCATACGGAGGATCTGGCGGATATTGGAGATGGTGCCGATCTGATAGAGGTCTCCCAGGTCCGGCTGCTCCACCCCGATGTCCTTCTGGCCCACCAGGAAAATGGGGCTGCCCGCACTCATGGCAGTCTCCAGGGCCTTGATGGAGATGTCCCGGGACACTTCAAAATGAATCAATACATTGGGAAATACCGTCAGCCCGCGCAGGGCGATGACGGGCATGGTTGTGGTATGAAGCACTTCCCATTCTTTGGTCATAATCTTTCACTTCCTCTCAGGGGTACAAATAAACGTACAGCGCCCCGGGCCCCGCCGTTGGGTGGGAGACCGCGGGGCGCCGATATGGATTTCTCAGCTGGCGCTGGACCCGGGCATTCCCATTCCCCGGTCCACCTGTACGCTGGCCTTGCCAAGCTTGGGCCGCTGGGTACGGTTGGGGTTGCGCTCCAGCTCCGGCTCACCCTCGCCCTTCACACAGGGCGCGGTGATGGTCACCTTGACAATGGTGGGGTCGGAAGGCACATCGTACATGACCTTGGTCATGATATCCTCCAGCACTGCACGCAGGCCGCGGGCGCCGATGCCGCGCTCCACCGCCCGGTCTGCAATCGCCTCCAGGGCCTCCTGGGTAAAGTCCAGCTCCACCTGGTCGTAATCCAGCAGCTTCTGATACTGCTTCACCAGAGCATTTTTGGGCTCGGTGAGGATCTTGACCATCTGGTTCCGGTCCAGAGACTCCAGCGTGGTAACCACGGGCAGACGGCCTACCAGCTCGGGGATGATGCCGAACTTCAGCAGATCCTGAGGCTGGATTTCCTTCATCAGCTCGCCCACATTGCGCTCCTTGCGGCTCTGGATCTCCGCCCCGAAGCCCAGAGAACGCTTGTCCAGTCGGTGCTCGATGATCTTGTCGATGCCGTCAAAGGCGCCGCCGCAGATGAACAGGATATTCCGGGTGTCAATCTGGATGAACTCCTGGTGGGGGTGCTTCCGGCCGCCCTGGGGCGGGACGTTGGCCACGGTGCCCTCCAGAATCTTCAGCAGAGCCTGCTGCACGCCTTCGCCGGACACATCACGGGTGATGGAGGTATTCTCGCTCTTCCGGGCGATCTTATCCATCTCATCGATATAGATGATGCCCCGCTCGGCCAGCTCAATGTCATAATCGGCGGCCTGGACCAGGCGCAGGAGGATGTTCTCTACGTCGTCGCCCACATAGCCCGCCTCAGTGAGGGTGGTGGCGTCGGCGATGGCAAAGGGCACCTTCAGCACCCGGGCCAGGGTCTGGGCGAAGAGGGTCTTGCCGCAGCCGGTGGGGCCCATGAGCAGGATGTTGCTCTTCTGAAGCTCCACATCCTCTCCCCCGCCAAAGTAAATACGCTTATAGTGGTTATACACCGCCACGGACAGGGCCATTTTGGCCTTCTCCTGGCCGATGATATACTGATCCAGGACGGCGTGGATCTCCTTGGGGGTGGGCAGGACGTCGGGCATGTCACTCACGGGGCCCATATCATCGTCCAACAGCAGCCCCTCAGCTCCCATAGCCTCCATACAGAGATTGACGCACTCGTCACAGATATATACGCCGGGTCCGGCGATCATCCGCTTCACCTGGTCCTGGTGCTTGCCGCAGAAGGAACAGCGGATGCTTTTTTCGTCATTGCGAGCCATTGCTACACCTCGTTTTCAGGGATTGCGCACTTAGCGCTTCTCGATCACCTTGTCGATGAGACCATATTCCATGGCCTCCTGTGCGGTCATAAAGTTATCCCGCTCACAGTCCGCGGTGACCACCTCAATGGGCTTGCCGGTATTCTCGGCCAGAATGCGGTTCATCCGCTTCTTGACGACTTCCAGACGCTTGAGGTGGATGGCCATGTCGGTAATCTGGCCCTGGGTGCCGGCGGAGGGCTGGTGAATCATGATCTCCGCATTGGGCAGAGCCAGACGCTTGCCCTTGGCACCGGCGGACAGCAGGAAAGCGCCCATGGACGCGGCCATACCAATGCAGATGGTGGACACGTCACACTTGATATACTGCATGGTATCATAAATGGCCATACCGGCAGTGACCGAACCGCCGGGGCTGTTAATGTAGAACTGGATATCCTTATCCGGGTCCTGGGCTTCCAGGTACAGCAGTTGGGCCACGATCAGAGAGGCGGTGGTGTCGTTGACCTCCTCAGACAGCATGATGATACGGTCGTTGAGCAGGCGGGAGAAAATGTCATAGGAGCGCTCGCCCCGGTTGGTCTGCTCTACTACATAAGGAACTAAACTCATCTTCGATACTCCTTTTTAGGCAAGATACCAAAGTATACCCCATTTCCGGCTGATACAATCCGGAAGCTGGAGTTTGGTATCGATCGGTTTCTGTCGTTTTAGCACTCATTATATCCGAGTGCCAACTTCTTTTATGATCATAACCGCTTCGCCGCAAAAAATCAACCCCCGATTTTCAAAAACGGAGGTTTATTGAAAATGTTTACGCTGTGTTCATATCTGCCCTATAAATATGGGGATACCCGGGGCGGCATTGGGCCACCCCGGGTTTGTATAACTCATTTACTCAGCCTTGGTCTCCTCAGCGGACTGCTCGGCCTCTTCCTCCGCCTTCTTGGTGGTCTTCTTGGCGGCGGTCTTCTTCTTGGCCTTGGTGGCCTTGGCGGAATCCAGCACCAGCTTGCTGGCCTTGCGCATGACCAGGTCATGCTTCAGGTCCTCAGCGGGAACGGCAGCCTTCACCTGCTCGGCAGGAATGTTGTACTGCTCGGCCAGCCGCTTGATCTCCTCCTCGTACTCCTCGTCGGAGACCTCCAGGTTCTCGGCCTTGGCCACGGCGGTGAGGGCCAGCTCCATCTGCACCTGCTTCAGGGCAGTGGGACGGGCGGAAGCCCGGATCATCTCGGCGTTGGTGCCCATCATCTTGTGATAGTCCTCCATGGAGATGCCCTGGGCCTGGAGACGCATGGCGTAGTCGTCCATCAGGCGGTCAACCTGAACCTCGACCATGCCGTCGGGGATCTCGCACTCCATGTTGGCCACCAGCTGCTCCATGACCTGGTTCTCAAAGTCGCTCTGAGCCTGCTGGGTGCGGCGCTCGGTGAGCTTGGTCTCCAGATCCTTGCGGAAGTCAGCCAGAGTCTCGAACTCGGACACGTCCTTGGCGAACTCGTCGTCCACCTCGGGAGCCTTGGGCTCCTTGACCTCGTTGACCTTCACGTGGAAGACCACAGCCTTGCCGGCCAGGTCAGCGTGATAATCCTCGGGGAAGGTGATGTCGATGTCCTTCTCCTCACCGGCCTTCATGCCGATGACCTGCTCCTCAAAGCCGGGAACGAACATGCCGGCGCCCAGCTTCAGGTCGTAGTTCTCGCCCTTGCCGCCCTCAAAGGGGGTGCCGTTGTCAAAGCCCTCAAAGTCGATCACAGCGGTGTCGCCCTTCTTGGCCTTGCGCTTCACGCTCACCAGACGGGTAGCACGATCGATGTAGGGCTGCATCTCGGCGTCAATGTCCTTCTCAGTGACCTTGACCTCCTCCTTGGGAGCGCTCAGGCCCTTGTACTCACCCAGCTTGGCCTCGGGGCGGACAGACACCAGGGCCTTAAAGGTGAAGCCCTCCTTGCCAACCTCCACGATTTCCATCTTGGGGTAGCCCACGTCGTCCAGGCCCTGCTCCTTCACGGCCTCAGCATAGGCGGCGGGGTACACATCGTTGATGGCCTCCTCGTAGAACACGCCGGAGCCGTACATACCTTCAATGATCTTCCGGGGAGCCTTGCCCTTGCGGAAGCCGGGGACGTTGATGCTGCCGCGGCTCTTCAGGTAAGCCTTCTGCACGGCGGCCTCAAACTGATCGGCGTCGATCTGAATCGTCAGCTCAACGGTGCTTTTTTCTTTCTTCTCTACATTGGTGACCTTCATTTATCAATTTCCTCCTGTCGGCCCAGACCACCTTTCGCAAAGATCGAGTGAGCCTTTTTACTTTCGCCACGATATTTTATCAGATAAGCGGCGGTTTGACCAGACTATTTTTTAAATTTTATAGAATTTTTTCCGAAGAAAGCAGCTCTACCGGCTGAAATCCCACATAGTCAGCGGCAATCAGCCGAAACTCCACCCCATCCCGCTGCCCGTTGACGGCAAAACGGTGGCTGGGGCCATGGAGGTGTCCGTAGCAGCAAAGCTTCACCTCATACCGCTTCAGCAGCTCGAGGATCTCCTGGCAGCGATAGCCCTGATAGATGGGCGGATAATGGAGAAAGCAGATTTTTTCCCGTTCTCCCCCCGCCTTCAGGGAGGTCTCCAGACGGATCAGCTCCCGGTTGAAAATTTTGGCGCTGTGCTCGCCCCGGTCCTCCTCATAGAACCAGCCCCGGGTGCCGCACAGGGCAATCTTTTCATAAAAGGCACAGTTATTATGGAGAATCTCCAGGG
>DBFWXD010000402.1:0-1635 GCA_048215895.1 Eubacteriales bacterium | reverse complement strand
CCAGTGTGAAGGGCTACATCAAGGGCCTGCGGGATGGGGTGGCCAACACCCCCGAAAAGCAGGGGCGCTATCTAGACATTGCCTATCAGAAATCCTGCGAGATGGACGTGCTGCTCCAGCGGCTTTTTTACTTCTCAAAGCTGGAAACGGGAAATCTTCCTATGTTCCTCCAGCCGGGCGACCTGGGGGACTTTGTCCGCCGTTTTGCCGACGAGGCCGCCATGGAGCTGGAACAGACGGGCGGTACCCTGGAAACCCATATCTTCCCCTCCTCTCACCCGGTACAGCTGGACCAGGAGCAGTTTTTCCGGGTGCTGAACAACCTGAAGGACAACGCCCTGCGCTACGCCCAGGCCAACCCGCTGCGCCTGACGCTCACCGTCTGGCGCCAGGGAAACATGGAGTGTGTACGCTTTGCCGACAACGGCCAGGGCGTCTCCGCCGAGTCCCTCCCCCACCTGTTTGAACAGTTCTGGCGGGAGGATCAGGCCCGCAGCAGCAAAAACGGCGAGGGCAGCGGGTTGGGACTCTACATCGTCAAATGCATTGTGGAGGCCCACGGGGGCACGGTGCGCGCCTACTACGACAACGGGCTGGTCTTTGACATTGCCCTGCCCAGACAGGAGAGTGAATCCACATGACAAAACTGCTCATCGCCGAGGACGATCCGTCCATTTCCATGCTGGAACAGGACTATCTGGAACTGGAGGGCTTTGAGGTCACCGTGGTCGGAAACGGCCAGCTGGCCGTCACCGAGGCTCTCACCGGCCAGTATGCCCTGATTCTTCTGGATCTCATGCTTCCCGGCTGCAACGGCTACGATGTATGCCGCATGATCCGGGACAAGGTGGACGTCCCCATCCTCATGGTCACCGCCCGCACAGAGCTGGTGGACAAGATCCGGGGGCTTGGTCTGGGGGCAGACGACTACATCGCAAAACCCTTTGACCCTGCTGAGCTGGTGGCCCGGGTAAAATCCCATCTCAGCCGCTACGCCCGCCTCACCGGCACCTCCCACGAGGAACAGGAGGTCATCACCGCCGGAGATGTGCACATCTACCCCCAGAGCCGCCGGGTCTTCAAGGGGGAACAGGAGATCAAAATGCCCAATCGGGAGTTCTCCCTGCTTCAGTACCTGGCCGAGCACCCCAACATGGTATTCTCCAAGGAAAAGCTCTTTGAGACCATCTGGGGCTATGACTATGTGGGAGACAGCGCCACGGTCACCGTCCACATCGGGCGGGTCCGGGACAAAATCGAAGATGACCCCGCCCACCCCAAAATCATCGAGACTGTATGGGGAGCGGGCTACCGTCTGAATAACGAGCCGTAAACCGCAGCGCCTGTGAGAAGCTTCTCACAGGCGTTTTGAATTGTTTGGAAAGTGTTTCGAATTTGTTGAGAGTTTCTCCCAGGAGCGTTCAAATCTTTTTCATACAATGGCCTCACTTCATGTTGGAAAGGATGAGTCTTCGCTTATGAACCTCCCTGTACTGGGCAAAAAATCCCCTCCTGCCTCCGGCGAGAGCACACCTGAAAAAAAGAGCGGCGGTTTGCGGAAAAAACTGCTGCGAAAAAAAGTCATTATTCCCGCCGTGGCCTGCATTGTAGCGGCCGCGGCGGCCGTCCGCTTTC
>DBFWXD010000401.1:0-2794 GCA_048215895.1 Eubacteriales bacterium | reverse complement strand
GTACATATTCCGGGTCATAGGTCTCCAGGAAGTTGATGTTCTGGTAGATGGCGTTGGCCGTGCCTTTGTACCAGGTGCCCTTTTCTCGCTCCCGCATGTAGGGGGGCAGGATGTGGACGCCGCCGTAGGACCGGTCCAGGTCCCAGGGCTCGCCGTTGCCGATGTAGGCATTCAGCTCCAGCGGCCGGTACTGGGTGAGCACCCCAACCGTGTCGATACCGGAGTTGATGCAGTTGGACAGGGGAAAGTCGATGATGCGATACTTTCCTCCAAAGGGGACCGCGGGTTTTGCCACGTGGCTGGTGAGGGCGTGGAGACGGCTGCCCTGTCCGCCCGCCAGCAGCATGGCGACACATTCCTTTTTCACTTCTTATCACCTCAGCGTTTAACTGGAAAAAGCGTCAGGATTCCTTGGACTTGCGGGTGGTCTTTTTGGGGGCCGCCTTGGCTGCCTTGTCGGACTTTGCAGCCTTGGGCGCGGCTTCGGCGGTTTTTTTCCGGCGGGACGGGAACTTGCGGGTGCACTTGTAGATGGCGGCGCTCATGGGGGGCAGGGACAGAGTGATGGCCTGCTCCCGGCCGTGGCACTCGATATACTGGCTCTTGACCGGCCCGGCATCGCCCCGGCCCAGTCCGCCGAAGGCGGGGTCGTCGGTGCTGAACAGGCAGGTATAGGTACCCGCCGTGGGCACGCCGATGGTATAGCCGGTACGGTCCACAGGAGAGAAGTTGCACACTGTCACCAGGGTGCTGCCCTTCTTGTCCTTGCGGAGGAACGCAATGGTATTGGCCTGGTTGTCGTCGGCCTCGATCCACTCAAAGCCCTCCCAGGAGAAGTCCAGCTCCCACAGCTCCGGGTGGGCCAGGTAGAAGGCGTTGACCGCCTGGAAGAACGCCTTAAGGGCCCGGTGGCGGTCTCCGTCCTCCCCCTCCAGCTCCAGCAGGTGCCAGTCCAGAGAGTGCTCATAGTGCCACTCGTTCCACTGGCCGAACTCGCTGCCCATCATCAGCAGCTTCTTGCCCGGGTGGGTGAGCATATAGGTATAGAAAGCCCGCACGCCGGCAAATTTCTCCTCGTCCGTTCCGGGCATCTTGTTGATGAGGGAGCCCTTCATGTGCACTACCTCATCGTGGGACAGGGGGAGCACAAAATTCTCAGAGAAGGCATACATCAGCGAGAAGGTAATATCGTGGTGGTTGAACTGGCGGAAGTAGGGGTCCATTTTAATGTAGTGGAGAATGTCGTTCATCCACCCCATGTTCCACTTCAGGTTAAAGCCCAGGCCGCCCTCCAGTCCCCCCTTGTCCACCGGATGGGAAACCCGGGGCCAGGCGGTGGACTCCTCGGCGATCATCATCACGTCGCTGTGGGCACTGAAAATGTGGGTATTGAGCTGCTGGAGGAATTCAACGGCCTCCAGATTCTCGTGCCCGCCGAATACGTTGGGCACCCACTGGCCGTCCTGCCGGCCGTAGTCCAGGTAGAGCATGGAGGCCACCGCATCCACCCGAAGGCCGTCGATGTGGTACTGCTCCAGCCAGAACAGGGCGGAGGAGTAGAGGAAGGACCGCACCTCGCTTCGCCCGTAGTCAAACACCCGGGTGCCCCAGTCGGCGTGCTCCCCCTTCCGGGGGTCGGCATACTCGTAGCAGGGCTCCCCGTCAAACTCGTACAGGCCGAAGGCGTCCTTGGGGAAGTGGGCGGGCACCCAGTCCAGGATGACGCCGATGCCGGCCTGGTGGAGCTGATCCACCAGCCACATGAAGTCGTGTGGGGTGCCGAAGCGGCTGGTGGCCGCGAAGTAGCCGGTGCACTGATAGCCCCAGGAGGCGTCCAGGGGATGCTCCGTGACGGGGAGCAGCTCCACATGGGTGAAGCCCATCTCCTTCACGTAGGGCACCAGATATCTGCCGATGTCCCGGTAGGAGAGCATTTGGTCGTCGCCGGTGCGCCGCCAAGAGCCCAGATGTACCTCATAGATGTTCATGGGCTTCTGGTAGACCGGGTTGTTCTTCCGGTAATCCAGCCAGCTCCCGTCGCCCCACTGGTAACCGGACAGATCGTACAGCTTGGAGGCGGTGCCGGGGCGGGTCTCGGCATGGAAGGCATAGGGGTCGGCCTTGGCCAGGACCTTGCCCGAGCGGGTGTGCACGGCGTATTTATAGTTGTCATACTGCTGCAGGCCGGGGAGGAAGAGCTCCCACACGCCGCCCTCCAGGGCGGCCATGGGGTTGGCCCTGTCATCCCAGCCGTTGAAGTCGCCCATTACGGCGACGGCCTGAGCATGAGGAGCCCAGACGCGGAACAGCCAGCCGGACTGTCCGCCGCGTACAGTGGGGTGGGAGCCCAGGAATTCCTGCGCCCGGACCGCCTGTCCCGCAAGGAACTGCGCCAGGGGCGCGGTGTCATTGGATATCGGCATAGGTGTCACTCCTTATTGGCAAAAATCCCCAAAAAGAGGGCTGGGAGCCAGGAGATCCTTGTCATTGGTGATAAAATAACTCCAGAAGAGGTGGAAATTATTTGTATAAATTATACAACGTGATGGAGACATAGTCAAGACATGTATGGAAAAGCAAGTGTAAAATTTCCCATATTGGGCGGACGGGCGTTTTGGAGAGATTGCGCAGAGGGGGAGCGGCATTGCCGCTCCCCCCTTGCTCAATCGGATTATTCCGCCATAAACAGTGTTTTGAGGAACCGGGAGAAAATACCGGGAAGGGTCAGCCGTGCCACGGCCCGGTCGGCCACGATGGGGATGGTCTGCTGCTCCTGCCCGCCCACGGAGATCAC
>DBFWXD010000400.1:0-3769 GCA_048215895.1 Eubacteriales bacterium | reverse complement strand
CAGGGCGGGTCCGTCATTGATCCCGGGGCAGGAGACGATCTGACAGTTCATGGTGATCTGGTGCCGGGCGAAGCGGCGCATGATCTCGATGCTCTCCCCGGCCCGGCGGTTTTTCAGCATCTCCACCCGCAGCGACCGGTCGGTGGTGTGGACGGACACGTTGATGGGGGAGATGCGCAGGTCGATGATGCGCTGCACCTCCCGCTGGGAGAGGTTGGTCAGGGTCAGGTAGTTGCCCATCAGAAAGGACAGCCGGGCGTCGTCATCCTTGAAATAGAGGCTCTCCCGCATCCCCGGCGGCATCTGGTCCACAAAGCAGAAGATGCAGTTGTTGGCACAGGACCGGGCCCGGTCCATGAGGTAGGTCTCAAACTCCAGCCCCAGGTCCTCCCCCTCATCCTTCCGGAGACGGACCGTGCGCTCAGAGCCGTCGGCCTCTTTCAGCACCAGCTCCAGTCGGGGGTCGTAGCTATAAAATTTATAGTCCAGCACATCCAGAATTGGGTGGCCGTTAATGTGGGTGAGGGTTTCGCCCACCCGAATTCCTGCCCGGTGGGCGGGGCTTCTGGGCTCCACCGCCCGGATGGCCGTCATGCTCATGCCGTCCCTCCGCCTTTCTTTTGCCATATCAATTCATTGTACAATAGCTTACGGCATATTGCAAGGGGGCGAAGAATTTTGCGGGGGATTTCGGGGGAAAAACCGGAAAACCCTTTGCAATTCTTCAATAATATGGTATGCTACTTCCACGCGGAAAAAGCCGCGTTCGAGAGAGAGGCGTGATCTTTATGGCGCACAGCGCAAAACGAGATTCCTGGGGCTCCAAATGGGGCTTCATCCTGGCCTGCATCGGCTCGGCGGTGGGCATGGGGAACATCTGGCTGTTCCCGGCCCGGGTGTCCAAGTACGGCGGAGCCACCTTTTTAATTCCGTATCTGATTTTTGTGGTGATCATCGGTTCCACCGGGGTCATCGGGGAGATGGCCTTCGGCCGTGCCACCCGTTCCGGCCCCATCCATGCTTTTGGTCAGGCCACCCAGATGCGCTTTGGCAGCGACAAGCCCGGACGGCTGCTGGGCCTCATTCCAGTGCTGGGCTCTCTGGCCATGGCCATCGGCTATTCGGTGGTCACCGGCTGGATTTTCAAGTATACCGCCCAGTCCCTCACCGGGACCCTGGCCAATATGCAGGGGGTGGAGGCCTTCAGTGCCAACTTCGGTGCTACCGCCGGGGGCAATACCCTGTGGCAGGCGGTGGGCATGGGCGTGACCATTCTCATCATGGCCTTCGGCGTGGGCAAGGGCATTGAGAAGGCCAACAAGATTATGACCCCCCTGTTCTTCCTGCTGTTTATCGGCCTTGCGGTCTACCTCTTTACGCTGCCCGGCTCCCGGGCGGGCTATGAGTACATCTTCATCCTCAAGCCCGAGGGACTGCTGGACCCCTGGGTGTGGGTTTACGCTCTGGGCCAGGCTTTCTTCTCCCTGTCTGTGGCGGGCAACGGCACCCTCATCTACGGCTCCTATTTAAGCCGCAACTCCGATGTGCCCGCCGACGCCCGGATGGTGGCCATCTTCGACACCTGCGCCGCCGTGCTGGCCGCCCTGGTGATTATTCCCGCCATGGCCGTGGCCGGACAGCAGCTCAATGAGAGCGGCCCGGGGCTTATGTTTATCTATCTGCCCAATGTGATTGCCGGCATCCCCGGCGGCCCGGTCATTATGGTCGTGTTCTTCCTGGCGGTGGTCTTTGCTGCCCTCACCTCCCTGGTGAACCTCTTCGAGGCGCCCACTGCTACCCTTCAGGAGATGTTCCACTTAAAGCGCCCGGCGGCGGTGGCCGTCATCGGTGTGCTGGGCCTGGGTGTGGGACTTCTCATTGCTCCCATCGTGTCGGAGTGGATGGACGTGTGCTCCATCTACATCTGCCCCATCGGGGCCTTCCTGGCGGGCGTCATGTTCTTCTGGGTGTGCGGAAAGGACTATGTGCTGGAGCAGGTAAACCTGGCCCGGCAGAAGCCGCTGGGTGCCTGGTTCTATCCCATGGCCAAGTACCTCTTCTGCGGGGTGACCCTGGTGGTGCTGGTGCTGGGCGCCGTGAAGGGCGGAATCGGATAATATCCTTGCAGGAGGGCTTTTAAGAAACAGAAGTGCCGCCGGCCATTTGGCCGGCGGCTTTTTTTATGGGCCCTTTCGCTTCCTGGCTGCATAGAATGGGGAAAACCGGCGGGTGCGCCCGCCCAGGAGGTTGATGTTTATGCAAGCAGAACAAGCGGCGGGAACCCTGACGGTCCGGGTGTACACCTCCCAGGCCCAGATCCCCATTGCCGGGGCCACGGTGGTGGTCACCGCCCCGGGGAAAAGCGGCAAACGAAAGCTCCTCTCCGTCCAGTCCACCGACCGAAGCGGCGAGGTGCGCACCATCTCCATCCCCACCCCCGAGCTGGGGGAGAGCACCTCGCCCCACCAGCAGGGGGGAGAGGCCCCCTTTGCCGTGTGCAATGTGTGGGCAGAGCACCCGGGCTACACCATGCTGGAGGCGGAGGGTGTCCAGATCTTCCCGGGGGTGGAGACGGTGCAGGACATGGAGCTCATTCCTCTGCCCCGGGGGCAAAACAGCCTTCAGCACCTGGATGTGCGGGAAATTCCGCCCCAGAGCCTGTGAGGTGGCGCCTATGGCAGAGATCATTCCCTATGTCCCCCGGACCATCACGGTGCACCTGGGCCTTCCCGACCAGTGGGCGGAAAATGTGACGGTGGAGTTTCCCGAATATGTGAAAAACGTGGCCTCCAGTGAGATCTACCCCACCTGGGAGCCCTCCGCCATCCGGGCCAATGTGCTGGCCATTATCTCCTTTGCCCTTAACCGGGTATACACGGAATTTTACCCCAGCCGGGGCTATGACTTTCAGATTACTTCCACCACCCAGTATGACCAGAAGTTTATCCGGGGGCGGAACATCTTTGAAAATATCAGCCAGATTGTGGACGAAATTTTCAACGACTACATCCGCCGCCAGGGGTTTATCGAGCCCCTGGCCGCCAAGTTCTGCAACGGCACCACCTCCACCTGCGACGGCCTGTCCCAGTGGGGGAGCCAGTACCTGGCCCAGGAGGGCTATAACTCGGTGGAAATTCTCAAAAACTATTATGGAGAGGACATCGAGCTGGTGGTGGGCGCCCCGGTGAAGGACCTGTCCCTGTCCTATCCGGGCAAAGCCCTGCGCCTGGGGGATACGGGGCCCGACGTGGTCATCATCCAGGCCATGCTCAACCGGATTTCCCAAAATTACCCCGCCATTCCAAAGGTCTACCCCGCCACCGGAGTCTTTAACGAGGCCACTCAGGAGGCGGTGAAGACCTTCCAGCAGATTTTCCACCTTACCCCCGACGGCATTGTGGGCAAGGCCACCTGGTATAAGCTGGTCTACCTTTATGTGGGGGTCATGCAGCTCTCCGAGCTGGTGAGCAAGGGCCAGACCTTCATCGCCGTGCAGTTCCAGTTCCCCGGGGTGCTGCGCCAGGGGGACCAGGGGGGCGAGGTGGAGGTGCTGCAATATATGCTCTCCCTGCTCTCAGAGTTTGATGCCAGCATACAGGCCCCCGCCATGGACGGCATCTTCGGCCCGGTTACGGCCCGGGCGGTGCGGGAATACCAGCACCTGGCGGGCCTCACCCCGGACGGCGTGGTGGATGAGGAGACCTGGAACTCCATCTACGACAGCTTTGTCCGGGCGGAGTATTTTCTCCGCCGGGACACGGTGCGCTCC
>DBFWXD010000040.1:0-2266 GCA_048215895.1 Eubacteriales bacterium | reverse complement strand
GCTCTTTCAGAGGGAATTTTTCCCTCCGGTCACCGGACAGGTAAACCAGGCCACCTGGGACGCTATCGTTTCCTTGTATCACCAGGTGGTTTCCCGCCTCACTCCGCTGCCCACCCGCAGCTTTCCAAGTCCAGAGTTTTCCGTCGCACCGGGTGAGGCCAGCGTTCATCTTAACCTGGTGCAGTCCATGTTCTGCGGGCTGTCTCGGGTCCTGAACGGCGTGGAAACCTGTGATGTCTCCGGGGTAAACAATGCCGCCACCGAGCACAACATCAAGTGGATTCAACATCTGAATCACCGTCCGGAAACCGGGACGCTGGATCAGGAGAGCTGGAATACCCTCAGCCGCCTCTATACTATGTTTGTCACCAGCGCCCAGTCGCCCTGGACTACGCGGCCTGAGCTTTTTATGCCCTGACGCGGCATATATGTGTAAGGTGGGTGCCCTGTCCATAGCAGGGCACCCACCTTGTCTAAAGTTTCAACTACAGGTTACAGTACCAGACTGGGAGCTGCATAGGTGCGGCCCGCCAGCTCACTGTTGAGCATGTAGAGGCCTTTGGCATCGTCGCCGTAGAGCTCCATCTTTTTGATCATATCCTCGGCGGTCTTCTCCTCCTCGCCCTGCTCTTTGACAAACCAATCCAGGAACTGCATGGTGCGGAAGTCCTTGACCTCATAGGCTGCATCGTAGATCGTGTGAATCAGATTGGTGACATACTGCTCATGGGCCAGGCCGGCCTTGAGCACCTCCAGCCTGCCGTTGGGGGCGGCGGTGGGCCTGGCAATGCCCTCCAGCACCGGGCGGTGGCTGTTGTTCTGGAGATACTGGAACATAAGCATGGCGTGATCCCGTTCCTCCTGCGCCTGCACCTTGTACCAGTTGGCGAAGCCGTCCAGTCCCTCGTCCTCGAAGTAGGCGGAGAACTCCAGATACAGGTAAGCGGAGTAGAACTCCTTATTGATCTGCTCGTTCAGCAGAGAGGCAACTTTTTCGTTCAGCATAATAAATACACTCCTTTCTCATCTGGATGGCATAAGAATACCACGGATTTTATTCTGTTACAACTGTAAATTCCACTCAGAAATTCCTCTGCGCCCTAACAATGGCCGTAGGCAACAGAGGACAGGATACCGGTTAAAACAGTCCGTCGAACAGGGTAATCTGACTCGTATCCGGCATGCCGTCCAGAGCACCAGCGGCCTTGAGCTGCTCGATGTGGGTCTTGGAGACCTTGGGACAGGCTGCGGAAAACTCCTCGATGGATATAAACCGCTTTCCCTCCCGCTGCTCCATGATAGACCAGGCCGCCGTCTCGCCCAGACCAGGCACAGAGGTGAAGGGGGGCAGCAGGCTTCCCTTCTCATTGTCTGGCAGGAAGTTGACCGCGTGAGAGCGGTAGAGATCCATGTGCTCAAAGGTGAACCCCCGCAGATAGAACTCATAGACCACCTCAAGGGTGACCAAAATATCCTCCTCCACGGGAGAGGGCTTCTCCTTGCTCTCAATCTCCCGCATTTTAGCCTTACACACATCCATCCCCTGGCACATGAAGGTGGCGTCGAAGGCCTTGGCCCGGATGGAGAAGAAGGCGGCGTAGAAGGCCAGGGGGCGGTGGACCTTGAACCAGGCGATGCGGAAGGCCATCATGACATAGGCCACCGCGTGGGCCTTGGGGAACAGGTACTTGATCTTCTTGCAGGAGCCGATGTACCAGTCGGGTACGCCGGCGGCCTTCATTTCCTCCTCCGCCCCATCCGGCAGGCCCCGGCCCTTACGCACCGACTCCATGATCTTGAAGGCCCGCTTCTCCGGCATGCCGCAGGAGATGAGGAAGAGCATGATGTCGTCGCGGCAGCCGATGGCCTGGCCGACCGGGACGCCCTGATCCACAATCAGATCCCGGGCGTTGCGCAGCCACACGTCGGTTCCGTGGGAGAAGCCGGACAGGCGCAGGAGGATGTCAAACTCGTGGGGCTGGGTGTCCACCAGCATGCCGCGGGTGAACTTGGTGTTGAACTCCGGGATGGCCACGGCGCCGGTTGGGCCCAGGATGGGGTCGTCCACGAAGCCCAGCACCTCAGAGGAGGTGAAGATGCTCATGGTGTCCCGGTCGTCCAGAGGGATCTTTTGCGGATCCACCCCGGTGAGATCCTGGAGCATGCGGATCATGGTGGGATCATCGTGGCCCAGCATGTCCAGCTTGAGCAGGTTGGACTCCATGGAGTGATATTCGAAGTGAGTGGTAATGATGTCGCTGTTGGG
>DBFWXD010000004.1:0-5662 GCA_048215895.1 Eubacteriales bacterium | reverse complement strand
TGTTAAGAACGACCCAGCGCCGTTAACATGGAGTCGGGATTCCCGACTCTCTTTTTATGCCCGCTGGGGCGGCGCGGCAAGCTCCATGGGAAAGCTCCTGTGGGCCCGCCTGGTGAATATGCCCTCTCTGCGTGTGAATGCCCAAGCAGAGGGGAGTTAAGAAGCGAAAGAAGGTTGACCATTTTGAAGCAATCCCGCCGTATTATTTCCGGACTGCTCAGTCTGGCCATGACCGGCTCTCTGTGCACGGTTTGTGTTCCCGCTGTGGCTGCGGCGCAGCGCGGAACCGAAGCCACACAGATCGCCCAGGCCACCGGCTCCATCGGCCTGACCCTGAGCTTTGATCTGCCCCAAACCAAGGAGGAAATCCAGGACAGAAATATTCAGCTGATTCTGACCAAGGGGAAGGAGAGCGCTGTCCTGAATCTGGAGAGTCAAACCGTTCAGGGAGACCTGTTTTCCCAGCAGCAGGTGACGGTGGTCAAGCAGAATGCCCTGGGTGCGGCGCTGACCACCGAGCAGCGGCTGGGTGCTTATGAGGTGCGCATCTCCGGCCTGCCCACCGGGGATTACACCATGACCGTCACCGGTGAGGGATATACCACCTGTTCCACGGAAGTGGAGCTCACCAACTATTCCCGGCATGTGCTGATGGGCACAGGAGACGGTACTTTCATGCTGGGAGACTTTGACGGCGACGGAGATGTGGATCAGGTTGACCGCGCTGCGCTGTCTGAGAAACTGGGGACCAAAGTGGCCGACGAGGTGGAACGCTATGACCTGAATGGGGACGCAGTAGTGGACATCACGGACCTGTCTTACGTCAACCGGGTCCTGGATCAGACCGGAACCCCCAAGGTGCTGTCCACCGCCGCCATTGTGACGCCCACGGTGGACAAGGAAGCGGTGACGGCCACCTCCGGCAGCCTGGAAGACCTGTTTACCGCCAACGATTCTGTGGTGACCGTGGCGCCTGGGGCCAATGCGGAGACGCTGTCCATTCCCATGGTCATGGAGCAGGCGGTGGAGATGAAGGAAATCTCCATCACCACGCCCAACGGAGTGGGCGCCATCCAGGCGGGTACGGCTCTGGTGGTACTGTCGGATGACAGCACCATGGAGATCCCCTTTGATGCTGCCGCGCCCGCCGGTGTGCTGGCCATCAGCCGGGTGGCCGGTCAGAGCGTGATCAACATTGATCTGGGCAAGAAAGTGGCCGTGAAGAAGGTCACCATTACCGTCACCCAGGTGGATGGACAGGAGGGGGAGAAGCCCCAGTTTGCCGCCATTACCCAGATCGAATTTTTGAAGGACATTATCTCGGAAGAGACTAAGGCAGACAGTCAGGTGACCGGTCTGGCCGCCACGGCGGGAGACGAGCAGGTCTATCTGGTGTGGAACAGCGTCAAAAATGTCACCGGCTATGAGGTGCGCTATGGCACCGACCGAAACGCGCTGAACCAGAGCCTGTCGGTTGGGACCAACAAGGCCACCGTTTCCGGACTGAAGAACGATCAAACCTACTATTTCCAGGTGACCGCCACCAGCGAGGACTGGAGCGGCACGCCCTCTACCATCCTCTCTGCGGTGCCCGTTGCGGCCAGTGTCCCGGGCGCACCCTCCAACCTGGTGGTGGAACCGGCCAACACCGCGCTGCGGGTGAGCTGGGGCAATACGAAGAACGCCGCCTACTATCAGGTGTTCTACCGGGTTCAGGGGGAGAGCAGCTTCCAGCAGTGGGGCGGAGACATGACCGCCACCAGTGCGGTAATCACCGGACTGACCAACGATGTTGTCTATGAGGTGGCGGTCAAGGCAGGCAACCACAAGGGAGTGGGCCCCTATTCTTCCATTGCCCTGGGCACGCCGGCCAAGGAGAGCCTGGAGATGCCCGCTTTGCCGGAGTATGGCCGCATTGACAATGGCGAGATTACCTCGATCGTCATGGCCGATCCCAATAATGTGAACTGGGGGATGTGTCCCAAGTTCAACGTCAAAACTGATTTGACCGACCATGATCCCAATACATACTGGATCGCCAACAACTACTGGTACAACAGCAGCATTACCTATACCTTTGCCTCCACCCACAGCATGAACTACCTTCTGGTGGTGCCCTACCTGGACGCCGCCTACAAAAACCGCATTGCCAACTATACAGTGACCCTTACGGGAGAGGACGGCCAGGTGCTGGCCACCTATTACCGGGACGGCATGAACATTACCAGCGGCAACTATTACATTCTCTCCTTCCCTGAGACGCAGGGGGTGAAGAGCGTGACCGTGGCCCTGGGTGAGAAGGCGGGCGGCCCCCGGGTGAGCATTTCTGAGATCGCCTTCTATGAGAGTGACATGCTGGCCGAGCAGATTGCCGGCCTGTTTACCGACAACTCCTTCACCAAGCTGAACAGCGGAGTGGATGGGGCACAGATTGCCGCCCTCCAGGAGAAGCTGAACCGCCTGGACAGCTTCTATCTCGATGTGGACCACCTGAAGGACGAAGTGGCGCTGGCCTTGGCGCTGGCCAAGGGGGACAGCAGTGCCCTGGGACTGGTGAAGGAGGACTTCCAGAGCCGGAGTGCCGCAGCCGACCAGTCGTTCCAGCAGACCGCCAGCGATCTTCAGCCACTGGGAATTACCGCCCGGGCCGGCGCCACCGTGGCCATCTATGCCCAGCTGCCCGAGGACGCCACGGTCTATGTGGTGCCCACCCAGTTCTATGGGGAGTCCGGCGTATGGAAGGGCACTCCTGTGGCCCTGCAGAACGGCCGCAACTACATCACGGTGGAGAAAATCGGCTCCCTGTCCGATACCCGGGGCGGCCCCCTCTACCTTACCTACGCCGGCAGCCATCCGGAGGACATCAAAATCCAGGTCCGCGTGCGAACCGATGCCTGGGAGATGCCGGTTCTGGAGCTGTCCGACTGGTACAACCAGACGGAGCGAGACCGGAAGAATACCATTCGGACCTATGTGCAGGAGCTGACGGCCTGGGTGGAGAATCTGGAGCAGGCCGGCATTACCGGAAGCAGCTTGAAGAATTCCATCCGCAATGCCACCGAAATTGCAACCCCCAGCGTACTGCTGTCCCTCCCCGCCGACCAGGTGCTGTCCGGCCTGATGGGCGTAGGGAACGATGAGGACGCCATGGTCAGCGCCATGTATCAAAATGTGCTGGCCTGGGAAGAGGAGCTGTTTGTGGCCAACAAGGTACAGGGGATTCTGGACTCCGACGCCGCCCTGTCGGATTACCGCTACCCCATGACCACCCGCCAGAACATCCGCTATATGCGCATGTTTGCCGGAGCGTTCATGTATGCCGCAGGGAACCACATCGGCGTGGAGTACGGCTCCACCGCGGCTCTGGTCCAGGGCAAGCCCTCCGCAGCCCTTGCAGAAGGGGAGCGGGAGAACGGACTCTTCGGCTGGGGCATTGCCCATGAGATCGGCCACAATATGGACAAGCTGGGCAAGGCCGAGACCACCAACAACCTCTACTCCCTGTTCCTCCAGGCCTGGGATGGCGGCGCGATGCAGCTGTCCACCCGGCTGACGGAGGAAAACCGTTGGGAGGCCATATTTAACAAGGTGGCCCAGGGCCGCCCCGGCGTGGCCAACAATGTGTTTGTCCAGCTGGGCATGTACTGGCAGCTCCACCTGGCCTATGATGAGGGGACGCAGCCCATGGCCTTCTACAATGAGTTCTTCCAGCTTTGGAAGGCCGGGGAATACAGCGGTTATTCCTATGATGAGCGGGTAGCCCTCATCGCTTCGGAGGTGGCCCAGCGGGATCTGACCCAGTTCTTTACCCGCTGGGGTATGGTCCTCAGCGACGAGGTAAAGGAGATTCTGGGCAGCTATCGGCAAGAAAACCGGGCCATCTGGTATCTGAACGACGCCGCCCGGAACTACCGCCTGGAGAACGGCTCCCGTGCTGCGGGCAGCGCTTCGGTCACTGCCTCGGTCAAGAACTCCCAGGTGACGCTGTCCATCCGCCACACCGATGAGGACAAGATTCTGGGCTATGAAATCCGCCGCAACGGCACCCCCATCGCCTTTACCACGGACAATACCTATGTGGATGATCTGGGAGCGGCCAACAACCTGACCTACACTTACTCCGTGGTCCCTGTGGATCAGCTGGGGAATCTGGGTGAAGAGGCCCTGGCCAATGAGGTCCGGGTGGCCTACGACAAGGCCCTGGATGCGGACCTGTATGACATGGAGCGCACCGGAACCACGGTGACCTTCACCATGAAGAACGGCGCTGCCCTCCCTGTTACCGGTATTAAAGTGACCGGAACCGATCTGGACGGCAAGTATACGGTGAAGGTGAAGGCTGAGGCCGACGCCCAGGACTGGACATACGCCAAGACCGGCACCCTGTCCGGCGAGAGCACTGTGGCCTACTTCCACAAGCCCGGGGCAGATTCCTCCGATACCAGAATTTGGACGTACGATGCTGCCGTCATCGAGATCACCGGTATTGCTGAGGAAGCGGAGGTTCAGCTGCTGGATTATCCCGGAGACCGGGTGGACTTCTATGAAGGGGCCGCTGTGGGTATCTTGCGGGAGGACTACAAATATGGCGACGGGGCAGATGAGGTCATTGAGGCCGGTACTCTGGTGATCCTTGGTACCTACCGCGGCGACCCCACCTATAACTACGTTTCCATTGAGGCCCGGTACAACCGGACGCCCGAGGCGGGCGAGGCCACCGAAAACGGTGAGGCCTATGTGGAGCGGGAGATGAGCGGTTACGGCCTGTTGTTTGCTGAAATCCCCGAGGACGGGGCGGTAAGCGATACCAGCGACGGTTTCTTCCTCTTTGTGCCGAACATGACGGCGGAAAAGAAGCTGAACCAGGCCTCCGGCGTTACGGATGACTACCCTGTGGAGATCCGGGCCAACTTTTACCGCACGGATGACCCCAACAACGCCGACCGCAAGCGTTTGACCAGCCGTACTCTGTGGCTGAGTTTCCCCGATGGCGGGGATCAAGACAGTCCCGTTGCCCTGCCTGAAATTGTATTGACCGGCAGTGCCAACTGAGAAAGGAGATCCATTGTGAAAAAGCGCAACTGTTTATCCATGCTTTTGGCTCTTGCCCTGACCCTTTCCCTGATGGCCCTTCCCGCCGCGGCGGCGGGAGGGCCCCGGTTGGTAGCCGGTTCCACCCCGGCTTCCAGCCAGCAGGTGGGGTTTTCCGGCCTCCCCGCAGACGCGCACAGTATGCAGGTTACCTTTACCCTGTCTGACCGGGGCAGCTGTGTCTTTGAACCGGACAGCAGTCTGGCGGACCGGCCCGGTGTGTATACCACCTACAAGCAGAACGGTACGGAAGTGACCGTCTACATCACTACCAAGTCCGGCGTCCTGGCCCAGAGCGGTTCCCTCACACTGGGGACCCTCACTGTGGCCGACAATGCCTTTGCTGTGACCGGAGCCAAGGACATGAAGCTGCTGGGCTCCGATGACAGGGAGACCATCTATGACACTGTGACCGACACCGGTTCGGACAGCTCCGGCTCCACCGGCGGCGGTGGTTCCAACAGCGGCGGTTCGAATACTGGCGGCTCCAGCAGCGGAAGCTCCGGCAACTCCGGCAGCTCCGGAAACGGCAGCAGCTCCGGCAGCACCGGGGGCGGAACGAATTCCGGCA
>DBFWXD010000399.1:0-4212 GCA_048215895.1 Eubacteriales bacterium | reverse complement strand
CAGTATTATGGCACAAGTCCGTAGGTTCTACTGATAGTAGGTCTGGGAGAGCGTGCAATAAACTACGAATGCGATTAGCAATTATGATTTATTTGGGGCGATAAAAATTTTGGAAGCCCCTTCAGCAATCTGAACTTCATATCGCTGCCCACGATAATAAAAGTGAAACTGCATGGATACAAGGCCATTGGGGAGATGAGGGGACAACTTTGGAACGCCGTTCTCGATATGCAGTCCGGCAAAGCCAAAGATAACTGTATTCCAAGTCTCACCGAGACAGGCCAGATGGAGCCCTTCCTTGCCCGTGTTGCCCATAACCTCCTCCAGGTCCAGATAGAGGGCCTTCCGCCAGTAGGCTTCAGCGGCCTCTGCCAGGCCATTCTGGGCCGCAAAGAGGGCGTGGCTGGCAAAGCTGAGGGTGGAGTCATGGATACACAGGGGCTCAAAGTCCTCCCAGGCGGCCAGCTTTTCCTCTTCGGTAAACTGCTCTGGCAGACGGGTTATAAGGAGCAGCGTATCCGCCTGCTTGATCACCTGATAGCGTTGGAGCCGGTCGAAGCAGACCTGGTGATAGCTGGCCTCGTCGCCGGATTTGAGCTCCGCCGGCTCAACGCGCTCCAGCAGGTGGAACGTATCGTCCTGGCGGTAGTGACCGGTGATTGGATCCCTGGGAAGCTGGATGGCATCGCGTAGTATCTCCCAAGCAGCGCACTCCGCTTTGGACAGGCTCAGGGCCGCATACTGCTCCGGCGCCTCTTTCTTCAGCCGTGCGGCGGCGGTCAGCGCCAGAGAGAGATTGTGCTTTACCATGGCATTGGTGAAAAGATTGTTGCTGGTAATGCCGCAGTATTCATCCGGGCCCTTGCAGAACAGCAGATTGACCTTCCCGGCTTCGGGGGCGGGAGAGTAACGGCTGACCCAGAAGCGGGCTGTCTCCACCAACACCTGTGCGCCCCCCTGGAAGAACAGGCTGTCATCGCCGGTCCAATCCAGGTATTGGCCCAGAGCATAGGCCACGTCAGCGGTGACGTGGACCTCGCTGCACCCGATGTCCCAGCTTTCACACTGCTCGGTGCCGTCATAAGACACCATCCAAGGGTAGCGGGCCCCGGCGCCATTCATCCGCGCCGCATGCGCTCTGGCCTGGGGAAGCGTGCCGACCCGGAAGCCCGCCAGACTGCGGGCAGCCTGTGGATCGGTCAGGTCATAAAAGGGCGTCAGAAAGAGATCTGTGTCCCAAAAATAGCAGCCTTTGTACCGCGTGTGGGTGAGCCCTCTAGCCCCGATGCTCACGGTGTGGTCCCGAGGAGAGCAGTTGGCCGCCAACTGGTAGATCACATAACGCAGCGCCGTCTGCGCGTCGTCATCCCCCTCCATGACAATGTCGCAGTCCGCCCACTTTTGCTCCCATGCGGCCTGATTCTCCGCCAGCGCACTTACAAAGTCCCAGCCTGGCTCCACATCCAGCTGGAGCAGGGGATCCACATCGCGGCTGGAAGTCAGCCGGGCGGCGATCTCCAAGGCGATGGGAGCATCGGAAGCGTCACTGGTGCAGCGCACTCCCACGCCGTCACCGGTATCTGCAACAAAAGCGGGGGATGAAAAGCCCTCTGTGCGGCAGGAAACCGTCTGAGCCAGTTCCAGCCTTGTATGATTTGTCTTATAGCGGGCGGTGAATCCGGCGTCGGTCGCCTCGCCGGAGCAGAAACGGGTCATCTGGATGATCTGGGTGTTCTCCTTCACCTGATCGTCTGGGATAGGGCTGTTGCAGCTCTGGTGGTCGATCCCGGCCAAAAGCTCCACCTGCCCGCGGCCCTGGAATTCAAGCCGCTGGAACAGAAAGCTAGGCTTGGCCAAGGAGAAAAAACGCTGTTCCTGCACATCCACCCAGTCATCCGCAATACTCAGCCGGTAACGGAAGGTGAGCAGACCTGTACGGAGATCCAGCGCGCGGGACAAATGGGAGGGAATGGCCGGTATGCGGCCATTCAATCGGATCTGGTACCAGATAGGGGTGGGCAGATTGACAAAATCCGTCAGCTCTGTGCTGTCGGAGATCCGGTCATAAAAGCCAGCCAAGAAAAGTCCGGCGTCCAACGGCCGGCGGATCGGCCGGTAAGCGGGGTAACCCCGGGCCCCCATGCGGCCGTTGCCGGTAAAGAAGACGCTCTCCAGGAAGCGGTCGGCAAGATCGTTCCCCTCCGCTGAAATTGTCCAGCCCCGGCGCTTCACGTCAGTTCTCATAGGACACGCCTCCTAACGCATACCGCAGGGCGTGGCACACAAACCCCGCGCAAGTGGCAAAGGCGTCTCCCGTCGCGGATCGGCCCGTGTGCTCATCGATGCTCTCACAGACGATGCCGTTGTCCATCACCGCCCGACGCAGAAGATCCAACGACCGCTCCGCCTCCCCGCTGAGCAGGCTGTTGGCCACACTCAACATCCAGGGATGGGGGGCGTGGGCGCAGCCGATTTCCGCAAAGGCGCACCCGGCGAAGCTGTAAGGATACTCCGGGGCGCGGATCTGACGCACTGTATTCTGATATGCGGGGTCATCCGGCGCGCAGAAGCCCAGGTAGGGCAGGAGCAGCAGGCTTCCTGGCGGCTCGTCATATACATCTGTATGGCCCTCCAGATCCGTGGACCAGGCATAGTATGGGCCGTTCGGGCCCTGGACAACACAGTGCTCCAGGATCGACCGGCGGAGCTCCTCCGCCTCCCCGGCAAGGTCGCCGTATGTTTCAGGATACAGGGAGGACAGCGCGCGAAGCGCCTTCCATACCAGCACATTGTCATAGGTCAGGTAGGGGTAGCTGCGCACGTCATCGGTGGGCTGAAGGAAGGTCTCGTAGAGTGCGATCGACCTGTGCCGTTTGGTGCGCAAGGTGCGCAGAATATCCGTAAGCCCGGAGCGGATCGCGTTGTCCTCCAGACAGTCCCGGTCGCCTGTGGCACCCACATAGCGCTCCAGGGCCAGCACCGGGGCCATCAGTTCATCCAGCTCAAAACCAGGCTCCAGGACTGTGCCGTCGATGTACCGCGAGTGGACGCCCAGGTTGCGCCGCTGACGGCCGAATACATAGTCCAGCATCCGGCGGGCCAGTGCCGGGTCGGCGTCCACTACCGTAGGAAAGCTCCACAGCAGGCTGTCCCGGTCCCAGTAAGCCGCGCTCACATAGTAGCGCGGGCTGCGGCTGGTGACCAGAACCAGCTCCTCGGTATCCAAGGTGATCCCCGCGGAGTAGAACAGGCAGAAGAACAGATTGGTATTGTAGAGGCGCTCCAACTGGGCATCCGGAATGGGCCAGCGGCGGGCGTCCAGCCAGTCTGTGGTCACCTGTAACTCGTGCTGCCAGCCTTGGCGCAGCATCTCCTTGGCGCTGGTGGCGGCTGCCACCTCCTCAAAGCCGACCCCCCAGTAGAAGGTCACAGTAACAGCTTGTCCGGGTTCCAGCGTGCAGTTGTGGGCCAGACGGTAGACGATACCGGCATCCGTCTCCTGAAAGGTGGATGAGCAGGGCTGATCCATCATGGGCGCAAAAGCAAAGAGGGGCAGTCCGCAGCGCATATCAAAGATCAGGCTGTCGTTCCAAAGGCTGGTGTAGCATCGGCGCGCCCCGTCGATCTCCTTGTCTTCGTTGACGCAGTGCCATGCGGAGGCCCAGCACCCTTCCAGACCGAAAGTAGAGGACAGCGGCTTATCCGATGTGGAGCGTACTGTCAGCTGATAGAGAAAACCGCGTTCCCCCACCGGAGCCAGAAGCATTCCCTCCACCGCTAGGGAGCCGGCCGTGCCGCAGAAGGTCGGAATCCAGTCGGATTTCCGTCCCCAGGTCAGAGACTGAAGCGCGGCCCTTTCTCCTTCCGTCTCAAAAAAAGGCGTCATCAGCGGGAGAGAAGCGCCGCCCCTCTGCTCGATCAGGCCCTTATGTCCCATGTGTAGGAAGGAAAAGGACTCCAGCGCCCCGGTGCAGGCCTGGAGAGTGGGAAGAGAGACCCACTCGTTGCCGGTAGGCAAATAACACTCTTGCATAGAGATCCCTCACTGTCGGATTTAATCGGTTAAACTGTTGGCAATCTAACTATAACATATTTTGGGCGCAAGTCAATAATTATTTTGTGAAAAATGTTAATTTATATCTTGACAATAGAGCTGGCATTGGCTATTATTTGCTTGTGGAATAGTTTAAACGTTTAAATTAAACGAGGTGG
>DBFWXD010000398.1:0-5860 GCA_048215895.1 Eubacteriales bacterium | reverse complement strand
ACCTCTCGCATATCGAACTTTATGTAAAATAAAATTTTCCATGCTTGGAAAATATGGTACTCGAATTAATCGAGCACCTTCATCAGTCATACTTTCTCCAGCAGGAACACGTTGTATCTGTGCCCCGCACCACTGATAGTTAGAAGATATGATCAAAACCTGATGTCCATCTTTGCAGTTTTGCTTAACCAGCATATTCGTCTGGTAAGACATATTTTCATTATAGAATCCTGCTAATTCTATATGTACAATTCTCATTACTTTTTTCCCCCTAATATTCTTACAGTATTGTAGAAAACACGTGGGGAAATACGCAGAAAGCGGGCCAATATTCTTGCTTTCCGCTCTGGAAATCTATATAGTGTTTTGGCATGAACCTGGTACTCCATACTTCGCGCCAGCGCATAAAAAACTGGATAGGATGAGATGCACGCAGCCGAACGCAACGCTCCCAGCACCCATCTGGCCAGTAAGTATGAGGCTCCGGAAAAATCACCTGAAAAATTTGGATCCTGGGGCAGGGCACAAAAAGCCGCATACCCCGTCATAATACGGTCGGCAGAAGTTGCATTCATAGTAGAATTGGGTCGGGACAAGTAGTGATACAACGGGGCATCGGTATAGGCGATGGTGCGAGCTCTAGAAAAGAGCAGCCACATAAAGTAAACATCTTCCGAAAAACGACAGTCCGCTTTTGTGCAGATACTATATGTAAGGATCAGTTCCCGTCGGATCAAAAGTGCTGGAAGAATAGGAGTCATGGTACGGCAGAGAAATTGCTGTAACAATTCTTTCCGCCCAATAGGTTGAAAACTTACAGATGCTGTACTGAAAGGTTGCTCAGCTGTTACCGCCTTACATCCTGCAAAAACAAGATCAAAGCCGCCTGATTCGGCACACTGATAAAGTGAACTCAGAAATACAGGAGATACGGTATCATCGGGGTCAATACAAATCACATATTTTCCACGGGCAACCCGGATACCATGATCTCTGGCTGCGCCTTGGCCTCCATTCTCCTGATGTACTACACGCCACTCTAGATCAGTTTTTGCCAGAAATGCTTCCGCAATGGGAATAGACTGATCCAGACTCCCATCGTCCACCAGGATCAACTCCATGTCTCGGAAGGTCTGTGCCGCAACGGAGCGTAGACAAGATTCAATATAGTTCTCTACACCATAGACTGGAAAAATTACGCTGACAGCAGGTATGGAAACCGCCTCCTTTTCTTGTTCTGTGGTTATAATTCGGTGGTGTCTTTCCTCCACACCATCTTGTTGACTACGCCGGTATAGCTCTGGATAATCTTCACCACTTTGGTAGAGACATTTTCCTCTACATAATCCGGCACCGGAATCCCGTAGTCCCCGTTCTGGTGCATGGCCACAGCGGTCTCCACCGCCTGAAGTACCTGCTCCGTGGTAATACCTGCCAGCACAAAATTGCCCTTATCAAGGGCCTCCGGCCGCTCGGTGGAAGTGCGGATGCACACCGCCGGGAAGGGATGTCCCACCGATAGGAAGAAACTGGACTCCTCCGGCAGGGTTCCGCTGTCGGACACCACGCAGAAAGCATTCATCTGCAAGCAGTTGTAGTCGTGGAACCCCAGAGGCTTGTGCTGCCAAACCCGGGGATCAAAGACAAAGCCCCGCTTTTCGATATACTTGGCACTGCGGGGATGGCAGGAATACAAAATGGGCAGGTCATACCGCTCCGCCAGGGCATTCACCGCGTTCATCAGGGAGAAGAAGTTTTTCTCCGTATCGATGTTCTCCTCTCGGTGGGCAGAGAGCAGGATGTACTTCCCTTTCTCCAGCCCCAGCTGCTGGTGGATGTCGGAGGCTTCGATTTTCTCCAGATTGGCGTGGAGCACCTCCGCCATGGGGGAGCCAGTGACATAGGTGCGCTCCTTGGGCAGACCGCACTCGTGGAGGTAGCGCCGGGCGTGCTCGGAGTAGGCAAGGTTCACATCGGAGATGATATCTACGATCCGCCGGTTGGTCTCCTCCGGCAGGCACTCATCCTTGCACCGGTTTCCCGCCTCCATGTGGAAGATGGGGATGTGGAGCCGCTTGGCAGCGATGGCGCTAAGGCAGGAATTGGTATCCCCCAGGATCAACAGAGCATCCGGCTGTTGTTTGACCATAAGCGCATAACTTTTGGCAATGATGTTGCCGATGGTCTCACCCAGATCTGCTCCTACTGCATCCAGATAGAAGTCCGGTGCGCGGAGTCCCAGGTCATCAAAGAAAACCTGGTTAAGCTCATAGTCGTAATTTTGTCCGGTATGGACCAGAATTTGATCAAAGTAGCGGTCGCACTTTTTGATGACGGCGGACAATCGGATAATCTCCGGTCGGGTGCCAATAATGGTCATGAGTTTCAGCCGGGACATGGCTCAAACCTCCTCAAAATAGGTATCAGGGTGCTGAGGGTCGAAGGCCTCATTGGCCCACATCACAGTAACGAGATTCTCAGTTTCCGAAAGATTGATGATGTTGTGAGTATATCCAGGCAGCATATGTACCGCCTGAATCTTGTCTCCGCTGACCTCAAACTCCAGGATTTCATCCGAACCGATACGGCGCTCCTGAATTAAGGCACGGCCGGACACCACGATAAAAAATTCCCACTTACTGTGATGCCAGTGCTGGCCCTTGGTAATGCCGGGCTTGGAGATATTCACGCTGAACTGACCGCAGTTAGCGGTACGAAGCAGCTCTGTAAAACTGCCCCGGGCGTCTACATTCATCTTCAGTGGAAAACAGACAGCCTCTTCAGGGAGATAGGAAAGATAGGTGGAATAGAGTTTTTTTGCAAAAGACCCTTGGGGAATCTGGGGCATCTCCAGGGTTTTCGGCTGGTCGTGGAAACGCTGGAGCAGCTCTACGATCTGTCCCAGCGTCACAGTATGGCTCACGGGGACCGTACAAAAGTCCCCCTGGCGTGTCTCCTCTCCCCGAAGAGCCCGGAACATCTCATCCACCACGTCGTCCACATAAACCAGGTTCAACTCTGTATTGGGGTCGTTGACCGTAATGGGCAGATCGCGGGCAATATTGTGGCAGAAGGTCGCTACCACGCTGTTATAGTTGGGGCGGCACCACTTTCCAAACAGGTTGGAGAACCGGTAGACCAAAACCTTTGCTCCCGTCTCCTTCCCATACTGGAAGAATAAATCCTCTCCCGCCCGCTTGGAACGTCCATATTCACTTCCGGCATAACGTCCTGACAGGCTGGCCTGGATGGAGGAGGAAAGCATAACCGGACAGGTATTTTGGTGCTTTTTCAGAGTATCCAGCAGTGTAGACGCAAACCCAAAGTTCCCGCTCATAAACTCACTTTGATCTTTAGGGCGATTCACACCGGCCAGGTTAAACACAAAGTCCGCCTTTTGGCAGTACTCATCCAGCAGTGCGGGCGCAGTATCCACATCGAATTCGTAGATTTCCTCCACATCGACATTCCTTGTGCGGTCTTTTCCGCTTTGGACTGCCTTCAGGGTCTCCACTAAATTGCGCCCTACAAATCCCCGCGCTCCGGTTACCAGTATTTTCATGCCCGTTTCTCCCACTCTGCCAACTCCTCCCGGATATAGGACAGGGTCAGCAGCTTTGCCTTCACCTGCTCTACGTCCATCAAGGCGGTATTGTTGGAATTGAACTCCGTCAGGATATTACGTTCCTGATCTCCCTGAGTAAAGTATTTATCATAATTAAGATCCCGCTTGTCACAAGGAACACGGTAAAAGTCGCCCAAATCCAGTGCGTTGGCGCATTCCTCATTGGTGAGCAGCGTCTCATAGAGCTTTTCCCCGTGACGGATTCCGATGACCCGAGTCTCTGCTTCCGGGCAGAACAGCTCCCGCACCGCCTGAGCCAGTACGGCGATGGTGCAGGCCGGGGCCTTCTGCACCAGAACATCGCCGCTCTCCCCGTGCTCAAAGGCAAAGAGCACCAGATCCACTGCTTCTTCCAGGGTCATAACGAAGCGGGTCATTTCCGGCTCAGTAATGGTAATGGGCTTTCCGGCCTTCATCTGATCGATCCAGAGAGGAACCACACTGCCTCTGGAGCATAGGACATTTCCATAGCGGGTACAGCAGATCTTGGTACGCTCTGGACTGACCGTGCGGCTCTTGGCAACTGCCACTTTTTCCATCATGGCCTTAGAGGTGCCCATGGCATTCACCGGATAGGCCGCCTTGTCCGTGGAAAGACAGATCACAGACTTCACCCCTGCCTCGATGGCCGCCGTGAGTACATTGTCCGTTCCAATTACATTGGTCTTGACCGCCTCCAGGGGGAAGAACTCACAAGAAGGCACCTGCTTGAGCGCAGCCGCGTGAAAAACGTAGTCCACTCCATACATGGCGTTTTTCACACTGGCCAGATCCCGCACATCGCCAATAAAAAACTTGATTTTTTCCGCCACCTCAGGCATTTTCGCCTGAAATTCATGGCGCATATCATCCTGCTTTTTTTCGTCCCGGGAGAAGATGCGGATTTCTCCGATATCCGTCTCCAAAAAGCGGTTCAGTACGGCGTGGCCGAAGGAGCCGGTACCGCCGGTGATCAATAAAGTCTTTCCTTGAAACATACGCTTCAGCGCTCCAATCCTCGCATGATGATTTCATAACCTTGTTCCGCCGTGTAATGATCTAAGAAGTATTTCCGGCCTGCATCTCCCATAGCCGCCAAATCCGCCTCGTACGCCTTCTTCACCACTGTATAGAAAGCCTCTGTATCGTTGCTGGGGCATTTCCATCCAAATCCGCCAGCTTCGGTAATTTCTCCAATATCGGTGGCCGGATCTGTACAGGAAATCACCGGCAGTCCTGCCTGAAGATAGGACAGCAGCCGGGAAGGAAAGTTTGGAATGGTAAAGCGGTAGTCCAGAAAAAGCATTCCCACATCGCAGGCCAGCACCAGCTCGTCGTACTCCTTCCGAGGCAGTCCGTTCAGCAGCAGAACATGTTCAGGCCGTTCTTGTTCTACGTAGGCTTGCAGTTTTGGATATTCCGTCCCCGTTCCGCACAGGACAAAATATGCCTGGCGATCCTCCCGGCATCGACGAAGGCAATCCAGGAGAAATGGAATTCCTTGCGGTCGGCCGAAGTTACCCCCGTACAAAAACACCGTCTTATCTTGGGGAATCCCGTAGCGGGCCCGAACTGCCGTGCGCTGCTCCATCGTAGTTGTACGGAAATTCGGCTCCTCAGTGTTGGGGCAAAGCCCCACTCGGTCGGCTCGCAGGCCTGGGTTGTGGGAGAGGACATAATCCACATTAGCTGGGCTCATACAACCGATAAAATCCGCCAAGGCATAGAGTTTTTTCTCCTTAGCCCGGAAGTAGCGGTACACCGGCCCTCCCTGAGAAATGGCCCCCAAATCTGCGATTCCCTGGGGCCAGATATCTTTCAGCATTAGATAAAATTTTGCCCCATCTCTCTTTTTGATGTGATCCACCACCCCGGCCAGAGTAATGGGCGGCGTGGCCATCAGGATAAGGTCGTAGTGCTCATGGCCGCAGTACCGATCCAGGGCCTTCTGGATGTTGGGGCCGATTTGCAAAGTAGCGATTCCCTTTTTAATAAAGCTGACCTTTTGTATTTTGGGCGTCTTAACATGTAGGATCGCGTATCCCTCTTTATTGTCATCATGAGTAATACAATCTGGCTCCGAAGAAACAATGCGAACAAAATGCCCATTTTTAACAAAGATTCTTAACAGATCTTGATAAATGCTATGTTGTTCTAATGAATTCATAGACAGCAAAGACAAAAATAAAACCTTCACAAAGTTCCCCCATAACGAATATATTTTAAAGACAAGTTTTAACCTATTAGATATTGGCC
>DBFWXD010000397.1:0-4608 GCA_048215895.1 Eubacteriales bacterium | reverse complement strand
GGGTGGGCAGGGTGCCCAGATCCAGCACATCGGCTCCGGCGGTACAGAGGCCCGCAATCAAAGAGCCCTTCAGCAGATCGCCGGAGATACGGGTGTCCTTGCCGATGGTGACCAGGGGCTTCTCCCCCTCCTTCTTGCCCTTGGCCAGCACTGTGGCGGCCGCCAGGCCCACCTTATAGGCCAGATCCGCGTCCAGACCGGCGTTGACCACGCCGCGAATACCATCCGTTCCAAACAGTTTACCCATGTGATTATTCCTTCTTTCTTCCAAAGTCGTTAAAGTTCAAATTTTTAAAAAGACAGCTGATCCAGTCCTCCGTCCTGTCCCCCTGGAACACTGAGTCCCAGGTGCTGATAGGCCTTCGGAGTGACGCAGCGGCCTCGGGGCGTTCTGGTCAGGAAGCCCAGCTGCATAAGGTAGGGCTCGTATACGTCTTCCAGCGTGACCGCTTCCTCGTTGATGGTGGCGGCCAGAGTCTCCAGGCCCACAGGGCCGCCCCGGTAATTCTCGATAATGCTGCGAAGCATTCGGTGGTCGATGGAGTCAAGGCCCAGGTAGTCGATCTCCAGAGCGGTGAGGGCCTCGTCCGCCACCTTTTTGGTGATGACGCCCCCCGCCTTTACCTGGGCAAAATCACGCACCCGGCGGAGCATCCGGTTGGCAATTCGGGGCGTGCCCCGGCTGCGGCGGGCAATCTCCATGGCTCCGTCCGGCTCGATGGGCACCTCCAGAATTCCGGCCGACCGGGTAACGATCAGCGCCAGTTCTTCCGGGGTGTAAAGCTCCAGCCTTAACGTCACACCAAACCGGTCCCGGAGGGGCGCGGACAGCTGTCCCGCCCTCGTGGTGGCCCCAATAAGGGTAAACTTGGGCAGGTCCAGACGGATGGAGTTGGCCGACGGGCCCTTGCCGATGATGATATCAATGGCATAGTCCTCCATGGCCGGGTAGAGCACCTCCTCTACCGAGCGGTTGAGGCGGTGGATCTCGTCCACGAAGAGAATGTCGTTCTCATTCAAATTGGTGAGCAGAGCCGCCAAGTCTCCCGCCTTTTCAATGGCAGGGCCGGAGGTAATGCGCACGTTTACCCCCATTTCATTGGCAATGATGCCGCTGAGGGTGGTCTTGCCCAGGCCCGGAGGGCCATGAAGGAGCACATGGTCCAGGGGCTCGTGGCGCATTTTGGCCGCCTGGATGAAGACCTCCAGGTTGCCCTTCGCCTTTTCCTGGCCAATATACTCCCGCAAGGTTTTGGGCCGCAGGGAATACTCTCCCTCGTCCTCCCGGGTGAGGGAGGTGGTTACCAGAGGCTCCAGCTCCTCGCTGTCAAACTCCGAATTGGAAAAATCAATACTCAAGCACTCACACCTCTAAGCAAATAGTTCTCTTACTGCCATACAAATTAAGGCCACCATCAGAAAAGCCAGCATCCAAAGCCGGACCTTCCGAGCAAACCGCTCCGGGCCTTTCGCGTCGGCAAAAAAATGGGCAATCCATAAAAATCCGGCCATAAGTATCGTGACAGACGCGACATAACTCAAAACCAGATACATATTGATCCCTCTCACAGTCCGTTGTATCGCTCCGCCAACTTCTGAAGGGTGCTCAGGAAGGCCTTCTCTCCCCAGGTGTTGATTTTGAACATCAAGCCTTGGCTGCCTCCGGAGGTGATGGCGGACAAAAACAGATCGTCTCCATCCCCTACCAAAGTTAAAGCCATGGATACCCGGTTGCTGCCGCTCCAGCTGTATCGTTCATACACCCGTATACAGCAGCGCACACCCGAGCGCTGCCAGCAGCTCTCATCCTCAAAACTGGCAGACATACTGGCATCCATTATTCCGTCATGGAAATATTCCAGGGTCTGATCAAAATCGCCGTGGAGCTCCATTTCAAATTTTGCCATTTAAATGCCTCCCTACTTCGAATCCAAGTTTTAGGGCTTGGTGTCATTTGGAAAGCTAGATTACGCTCTCCGATCTTCCATCACCCGCAAAATTCGCGTGGCGACCTGACGCACGGTAGCGTGATCGGTGTCAATCTTCCAGGTATTCAGCTGATCGTAAAGGGGCAGATAGGCAAGGCTGCGGCTGATAATATCACCGCCCCGCTTACCCTGAGCAATATCCTGGACCAATCGGTCTCGCAAAACTCTTGGGGAAGCTGTCAGGGAAAAACAGGATACCTCCACTCCCTCCAGCGGGAGGCGGGCACAAATGGAATCTATGATTTCCTGTTGATGCATAACCCAGCCAAAAATCACATATTCCAGCTCGGTACAGGTCAAAAACCGCCCCAAAAGGGCGCAGATATTATCCATCACCATTGCCCGCGTTTCCTCGGTCACAGAGAAAGGCTTCATGTTCCAGCACCAGTCTCCGTCCAGATACACGCCGGGCTGCAAACGCCCGACCAGTTCGGAACACACAGCGCTCTTGCCTACCCCCATGGGACCGCCAATCAGGATCAGTCGTTTCATGCTTTCATCATCTTTTTCAATGCCTGCTTGATGATCTCCTCCAGGGTCAGACTATCCAGGTCGATGCCCTTAAGGGCCACATTGATCTCTCCCTGGGAATAGCCCAGTACGGCCAGAGCGGCGCTGGCCTCGGAGAGCTTGTTTTCCGGAATCACAGTGATGCCGCTGCCACCATAGCTCTCCCCGCCCGCGGACATGGTCTGGCCCTTGGCCAGCTTGTCCTTGAGTTCCAGGATCACACGCTGGGCAATCTTTTTGCCGATGCCCTGGGCACAGGTGAGGGCCTTCTCATCCCCGGTGATGATGGACAGAGCCAGGTTGGCCGGAGTGTTGGAAGAAAGAATGGATAATGCCGCCTTGGGGCCCACGCCGGAGACGGAAATAAGCTGCTGAAAGAGGTTCAGCTCCTCCTGGGTGGCAAAGCCATAGAGCTCCATGGCATCCTCCCGGACATTCAGATGTGTAAAGAGTTTTCCCTTGTCACCTTTTTTCAGGGCAGACAGGGTATAGCTGGTGGTGCGGCAGGCGTACCCCACCCCGCCGCAATCGATCACGGCCAGATAGGGCTCGATGTGGGCCACGGTGCCGCTGAGATAGTAAAACATAATTTCCTCCACGCGCCGCCCGCCGGGCGGCCTTTAGTCTTTTAACAAATAGCGAAATTCGCCGTCATAACACAGTTCCAGCCGGAATTCCAGGCAGCGATCCCTCAGGTTCAGGTAGCCATCCAGCTTTACCTGATGATACCCGTAGGTCTCATCCATAATGTCCAGCCCTGCCTCGGGATACTCCCGCAGGAACGCCTCCACTGTCATTTTTCGGCCGGTAAAGGAGCCGTAGTTGCCGCATAAGACGTCGTGATACTCCATCACATAGGCACTGGAAAAGTCCCAGTCCACACCGGTGATTTCCACGTCCCCCTCCACCTGCTCGCAGGGGCCCGAAGTACACACATAGCCGCTTTGGGTCATGAGACGCAGGGTATCTCCCTGCACTGCTACCTTCAGAACATAGGCGTCATGGAGGCTATACGGCAAAGCGGAACCCGGATCTTTCACAACCGTTCTCATACCGCGCTTACCTCGTATCATATTTCTTGGGATCAAAGACCCGCTCGGTGTTCAGCAAACTGGTGGCCGAGCGGCCATGGCAGATGGCGATGGCCAGTGCGTCGGCGGCGTCGTCGGGCCGGGGAATCTCCTTCATGTTCAGAAGGCGCTGGGTCATCAGCATGACCTGCCGCTTCTGGGCTCCGCCATATCCCGCCACCGCCTGCTTTACCTGCATGGGTGTGTATTCAAAAATGGGCACGCCCAGCTTCTCCGCCGCCAGAAGAATCACACCGCGGCCATGGGCCACCGCAATACCAGTGGTGATGTTTTTGGTGAAAAAGAGTTCCTCCACCGCCATTTCATCAGGATGAAAGGTGCGGATCAGCTCCTCCATATCATTGGAAATCTGGAGCAGACGGTTGGACAGCGGGAGCCCTGCCGGGGTGGTAATGACGCCATATTGGATGAGGGTATTCTTGCCCCGCTGGGCCCGAATGACCCCAAACCCAATGGTGGCTACCCCGGGATCGATGCCTAAGATAATCATAGCGTCCTCCTGTCCCCAATCATACAGGGTAAGTATATCACATTCCCCCCGTCAAGGGAAGAAAAAATCCAATGTTCTTGTGTTCCATCCTTTCCGGACAACACCAAAATAAAAAAGCGCGACCTTCCATGGGCTGCATGGAAAATCGCGCTTTGAACTATGCGTTACTGCTTAGTACAGCTTGGCGCCCGCGGGGATGTGGTCATCTACCATCAGGCAGTGGAGCTTCTCCACGCCCTCCTCGTGGTGGATGGCGGAGATGATCATGCCGCAGGAATCAATGCCCATCATCTTCCGGGGAGGCAGGTTGGTGATGGCGATGAGGGTCTTGCCCACCAGCTCCTCGGGCTCATAGGTATCGTGAATGCCGCTGAGAATAACACGGTCGGTGCCGCTGCCGTCGTCCAGAACGAACTTCAGCAGCTTCTTGCTCTTCTTGACCGCCTCGCACTCCTTCACCTTCACAGCACGGAAGTCGGACTTGGCGAAGGTCTCGAAGTCCACAAAGTCGGCAAACAGGGGCTCAATC
>DBFWXD010000396.1:0-5393 GCA_048215895.1 Eubacteriales bacterium | reverse complement strand
GGAGGGAGACACGGTGGTCTACATTCCCACGGCAACCTCCTCGGAAAACGCCTTTGCCATGATGGGCGGCGCTATGCCCGGCGGCGGCGGCATGATGGGCGGCGGCGCTATGCCGTCCGGAGGCATGGGCGGCGGCCCGGGCGGCCGGTAAGGAGGCGCACATGAATCCACTCATCGAATTTCAGCAGGTGTGCAAATATTACCACATGGGTGATTCCACCGTGGTAGCAGCCGACCACATCTCCTTTGAAATTTTTCAGGGGGAATTTGTGGCCATCGTCGGCTCCTCCGGCTCGGGCAAATCCACCTGCATGAACATCATCGGCTGCCTGGACGTCCCCTCCGAGGGAACCTATCGCCTGAACGGAAAGGATGTGGGACAGATGAAAAAAAATCAGCTGGCCGAGGTGCGAAACCGCTTTTTAGGGTTTATTTTCCAGCAATATAACCTTCTCCCCAAGCTCAATCTGGTGGAAAACGTGGAAATCCCCCTTATGTATGCCGGCGTTCCCAAAAAGGAGCGGCGGGAACGGGCCCGGCAGGCGTTGGAGGATGTGGGACTGGGAGACAAGTGGCGCCACCGGCCCATGGAGCTCTCCGGCGGACAACAGCAGCGGGTATCCATTGCCCGGGCCCTGGTGGGCCATCCCGCAGTCATCCTGGCCGACGAGCCTACTGGCGCCCTGGACTCCCGCACCGGGCGTGAGGTTCTGGGCATGCTTCAGGAGCTTCACAGCCAGGGACACACCGTGGTCCTCATTACCCACGACAACTCCATTGCCGTCCAGGCCCAGCGCATCATCCGCCTGGAAGACGGCCTGGTGGTCTACGACGGCCCCTCGGACGCCCCCGACGCCGTAGTTACGCCCCGGGCCCCCGGCGGGAAATGGAGGGCAGATCCATGAAACTGACCGAATCGCTCCAGCTGGCACTGAAAAACATCGTCTCCAGCAAAGTGCGCACCCTGCTCACCATGCTGGGCATTATCATCGGCGTGGCCGCCGTCATTGTCATTGTGGGCCTGGGCAACGGCCTGGAGACCTATGTGACCGACAGCTTTGCCAGCATGGGAACCAACACACTCACCGTGTCCGTCATGTCCCGGGGCTCCACCCGAACACTGGATGCGGAGGATATGTACCAAATTGTGGCCGACAACAGCCAGTATCTGGACCTGTGCTCCCCCACGGTGCCCATGATGGGCTATGTGAAAATTGGCTCTGAGACGGTGAGCACCACCTCCTCCACCGGCGTCAGCGAGGACTACCTGGAAATTTCCGACATGACGGTGGCCTCCGGCCGAGGGCTTCAATACAGCGATATGCTCACCCGCGCCAAGGTCTGCGTCATCGGCGCCTATCTGAACCAAGCCTATTTCGGCGGAAACGCCGTAGGCCAGACCCTGCGGGTGGGCGGCCAGAGTCTGGAGATCGTGGGGGTGCTGGCCCAGAAGGGGGAAACGCTGGAAGAAGGGGGCAGCGACGACTGCCTCTACCTCCCCTATACCACCGCCGAACGTCTCTCCGCCGCGGCCAGCACCTATACGGTCACCATGCGGGACGAAGACTACATTGACGAGAGCATCGCCGCCCTGGAATCCTCCCTCTATGAGGTCTTTGCCAGCGACGACTACTACACCGTTACCAGCATGGCCGAGATGCTGGAGACCATGACCAGCATGATCAACATTCTGGTGGGGGTTCTGGCGGGCATTGCCGCCATCTCCCTGGTGGTGGGCGGCATTGGAATCATGAATATCATGCTGGTATCCGTCACCGAGCGTACCCGTGAGATCGGCATCCGCAAGTCTCTCGGGGCCAAGGAGCGCTACATTATGCAGCAGTTTGTTATGGAAGCTGCCACCACCAGCGCCTTAGGCGGCATCATCGGAATCCTCATCGGCAATGTGCTCTCCGCCGTAGCCACCTCGGTCATATCCCAGGTCTCTGAGGAGTCGCTCACGGTGGCCCCTTCCCTGGGCGCAATTTTGCTGGCCTTTGGCATCTCCGTGGGCATTGGAATTCTATTCGGTTACCTGCCCGCCAAAAAGGCCGCCCGTCTCAACCCCATCGATGCCCTTCACTACGATTAGTTAGGAGTTTTGCATATGAAAAAACGTATTTTATCCGGACTGCTCTGTCTGTGCCTGACCCTGGGACTGCTGTGCACCGGGGCCGGAGCGGTAAGCGGCAGCTCCAAATTGGAGGCCATTCGGGTGCTGGGCATTCTGGAGGGAGACGAGTCCGGCAACCTCAACCTCTCCAGCCAGGTGACCCGAGCCGAATTTGCCGTCATGCTGGCGGCCGCCTCCCCCTATGGAGATTCGGTCAGTTCCTACGGGAGCACTCTCTTCACCGATGTAAAAAGCGGTCACTGGGCCAGCGGTTATGTCCGCCTTGCTGTGGAACAGGGGTGGATGAGCGGCTATGTGGACGGCACCTTCCGCCCGGACCAGCCCATCACCCTGGAGGAGGGCTGCACCGCCCTGCTGCGGCTGCTGGGCTATGACGCCAGCTCCCTCACCGGCTCCTACCCCGCCGCTCAGCTGTCCAAGGCGGACAGTCTGGGGCTGCTGGATGACGTAACCGCCTCTCAGGGCACCGCGCTGACCCGCCAGAACTGTGTGGACCTTGTCTACAACGCCTTGGTGGCCCAGTCCAGCACCGGCGGCACATACGCCGCCTCCCTGGGCTATACGGTTACAAATGGAGAGATCGACTATGCCACGCTGGTCTCTGCCGAGACCAAGGGCCCCTATGTCTCCACGGACGGCTCTCTCTCCCTCCCCTTCTCTGTGAACTCGGCCACGGTCTACCGAAACGACGCGCTATCCTCTGCCGACGCGGTGGAGGCCTATGACGTATACTATTACAACGAGGGCATGGGCACGGTATGGGTTTACCACAACCGGGCTTCCGGCACCCTCACCGCGCTGGCTCCCAGCAAGGTCGCACCTACTTCCGCAACCGTAGCCGGGGTCACCTATGAGATCGGCACTTCCCAGGCCGCCTACCAGCTCTCCAGCCAAGGCCAGTTCCAGGAGGGCGACCTGGTTACCCTGCTGCTGGGCATGAACGGAGAAATTGTGGAGGTGCTGGACCCGCAGGACAGTGCCAGCACTTACTATGGCTCGGTGGTGTCCAGCGTCAAGGGAGCTTCCACCTCCTCCACCAGCACCTCTTCCACCGCCTCCGCACAGGTCACCACTCAGGTAGCCTGTACCGACGGCGTTCTGCGCACCTTCTACCACAGCGGCAGCACCTTTGACGAGGGGCGGCTGGTATCGGTGAGCGTCTCCCAGTCCGGCACCTCGGTAAAGGGGATGTCCAGCAAACGCCTGGAGGGCACGGTAAGCTCCGACGGCAGCAAACTGGGCAGCTATTCCCTGGCCAGTGATGTGGAAATTCTGGACACTGACTCCGAGGGCGGCTATGTACGCATCTATCCCTCCCGCCTGGCGGGGGAAACCCTTCGGGGAGATGATGTTTGCTACTACACTCTGAACGCCAGCGGCGAAATTGACCGGCTCATCTTAAATGAGGTCACCGGCGATACCCTTTCGTATATCTATCTCAGCTCCGTTTCCGATGCCTCTTCCAGCAGCGGCAACATCACCAATGTCTCCGTGTCCTACACCTACCTGCAAAACGGCCAGACCTATTCCCTCAGCGGCAGCGCCCGTTACAGTGCCGACGTAGGCGGCGCGGTGATGCTCTATGAGGACGGGGCACTCAAATCCATCTCTCAGCTGTCCAGCGTCTCCCTGGACAGTCTGGGCAGCCTGTCCGCCATGTCCGGAAACCAGGAATATCCTCTGTCTGAGGATGTTCAGGTACTTCTGCGGGACGGGACGGGCGTGTACCGCTACTACGCAACCACACTCTCTCAAATCGACACACAAAACTATGATCTTACCGGCTGGTATGATGATCTGGGCTATTCCGCCGGTGGACGCATCCGGGTGATTGTGGCGGTCCCCAAATAAGGAAGTTGCTTCCATTTCGTCCCATTTGCTCTGTTTTTTGTTCGTTTTTATCACATTTAACCGGCTTTTCCCACAGATTTCATGCAGGATACTCTTGCGAAAACTGCCGTTCTGGTATAAAATAGATCGAAAGCTTGCAAGGAAGATCCGGCAGGCCTGTTGAAGAGAAGAGCAAGGAGGAATTTACTATGGCTACGGCTAAGACTCCCAAGGCCCCCGAGGCCGTGAAGATTCAGAAGGTCGAGGAGGCCGTAAAGGCCGTGAAGACCGCACCGGTGGAAAAGGTCGAGAAGGAGACCGTGAAGCCCGTGAAGACCGAGCCCGTGGAAAAGGTCGAGAAGAAGGCTGTAAAGGCTGAGAAGAAGGTGGAGAAGAAGGCCGCCGCAAAGCCCGCCGCCGCTCAGAAGGTGGAAGAGGTCGTGATCCAGTTCGGCGGTGCCGAGTGGACTGAGGCTCAGCTGAAGCAGGCCGCTCAGGACGCCTATGTGGCCGAGGGCCACCGTGCCTCCACCATTAAGAAGCTGACGGTTTACGTCAAGCCCGAGGAGCGCATGGCTTACTACGTGATCAACGAAAAGGTCACCGGCAGCTTTGCAATTTAACAGAAAAGCGGCGGAGCTTTGCTCCGCCGCTTTTTTCCGTTTGGTGATTATCGGACTACGATCTCAAAATTATCACCATAGCCAATCTGATAACTGCTGTGTACGGTCTGTCCGTCATCCAGCCGGACAACCCGCCCCTTCATCTCCAGCTGAGGCGCATTGCGAGACACCTGCAAAAGCTTAGAAAGTTTCGCATCCGCCCGTACAATACTCAGGCGCATGGTAGTGGAGCGCAGTTCAATTCCTTTGACTTCTCTCAAATACCGATAAGTAGAATCCTTCTCCAAGTCGATGGAGAGAAGATAGGCATATTCCAGGGGATAATAATTGTCCTCCATAACCAGCGGCTTGTCTCCAGCATACCGCAGTCTGCAGATGCGAACCGCCGGATCTCCTGGGTTCAGCCCCAGCATCTCTCGCACCGACGCAGATTCCGGAACCTTTATCCCCGCCTCCAGAATCTTGGCACGGGCCTCCAGCCCATTGGCTGCACACATTTCTGTAAAGCTCATAGGTCCCGATCCCAGTCCTCGGGTAAATTTTGGAGAAGTGAGGAAGGTTCCCTTTCCCTGCTTTTTTTCCACCAGTCCCTGACTTACCAGTTCATCCACCGCGCGGCGGATCGTAATCCGGCTCACATTGTACTGGTTGGACAATTCCCCTTCTGTGGGGAGACGGCCGGTCTGGCTGTACATCCCCGACTGAATGTCACATTGCAGCTGCTCCACGATCTGGGCATACAGGGGAACGATGCTGTTAGGATTTAATGTATTTTCCAAACGATTTCGCCTCCCATGAAATTTTTA
>DBFWXD010000395.1:0-2047 GCA_048215895.1 Eubacteriales bacterium | reverse complement strand
GGCTCCAACAGCACAGGGTTGGCCTCCGGCAAGGCGGCCTTGTAGGCCAGCTGCGCGGCGGTCTTAAAGGCAATTTCAGAGGAGTCCACTGGGTGGTAGGAGCCATCGTACAAAACGGCTTTCAGGTTCACCACCGGATAGCCCGCCAGCGGGCCGTGGACGCATGCCTCCCGCAGGCCCTTTTCCACCGCGGGGAAGAAGTTCTTGGGCACGGAGCCGCCGAACACTTCCTCGGCGAAGACCATCTGCTCCTCCTCGGGGTTGGGCTCAAAGCGAATCCACACATCACCGAACTGGCCGCTGCCGCCGGTCTGCTTCTTATGACGGCCCTGCTTCTGGACGGTCTTGCGGATCTTCTCACGGTAGGGCACCCGGGTCTCGCTGAGCTGAGTCTCCACATTGAAGCGGCTCTTCAGCTTGCTCACCAGCACATCCACCTGGATGTCGCCGGCGGCGGTGAGAACCATCTGGTGGGTCTCCGCGTTGTTGACCAGAGTGAAGGAGGGGTCCTCCTCATTGAGGCGGTACAGGCCCTGGGCCACCTTGTCCTCCTGGCCGCGGGTCTTGGGAGCGATGGCCACGGAGTAGCAGGGCTCAGCAAAGGGGATCTGCTTCAGGGAGACCACCTTACGGGGATCACACAGGGTGTCGCCGGTCTTGACCTTCTCCATCTTGCCGATGGCGCCGATGTCACCGCAGCCCAGCTCCTTGACCTCCTCGGCCTTCTTGCCCCGCATCTGATACAGGCGGCCCATCTTCTCGCTGGCGCCGGTACGGGCGTTGACCAGGGTCAGATCAGAGGTGATGACGCCGGAGAGAACCTTGATAAAGGAGTACTTGCCGTACTGGTCGGAGACGGTCTTGAACACGAACGCAGTGGGCACGCCGCCGGGAGAGACCACGAACTCCTCGGTCTCGCCGTCCTGGCGGGTAGCCTTGTGGTAGTTGCCCTCCATGGGGGTGGGCAGCAGCTCGGCGATGTAGTCCATGAGCATGAGAGAACCCATGGTGTTGACGGCGGAGCCGCACAGCACGGGGAACAGGCTCAGCTCCCGCACGCCCTGGCGCAGGCCCTGGATCATCTCGGCGTAGGTGAAGTCCTCGCCGGAGAAGAACTTGTCCATGAACTCCTCGCTGGTCTCGGCCACAGACTCCTTCAGGGCGTCGTGGAACTCGGTGATGACCTCGTCCTTGCCCTCGGGAATCTCGATCTCTTCCCGCTTGCCGTCGCGCATCTCATAGGCGCGCTTATTGAGCACATCGATAATGCCGATGACCTTCTTGTTCTCGTCCCAAATGGGCACCACCAGAGGAGCGATCTTGTTGCCGTACTTGGCACGCAGAGCCTCGAAGGTGGCGTTATAATCGGAGTTATCCTCGTCGGTTTTGGAAATATAGATAAACCGGGGCATGTTCCGCTCTTCGCAGTACTTCCAGGCCTTCTCCAGACCCACGGAAATGCCGTCCTTGGCGGAGCAGACGATGATCGCGGCGTCGGCAGCCCGGAGGGCCTCCATCACTTCGCCGGAGAAATCAAAGCCGCCCGGAGTGTCCAGCACGTTGATCTTACAGCCCTTGAATTCCACGGGGGCCACAGACAGGGAGATGGAGATCTGACGCTTGACCTCTTCAGGGTCGTAATCACATACGGTATTGCCATCGGCGGCCTTGCCCATACGGTCAATGGCGCCGGTCATATACAGCAGACTCTCCGCCAGGGCAGTCTTTCCGCTGCCACCATGTCCCAGCAAGCAGACATTGCGGATGTTTTGTACAGAATATCTCATGTCTTGTTCCACTCCTTATGTTTGGACTATTGCTCCGCCCCGGACAGAATTCATCACGTCAGCGGGGTGTTACAGCCTGTTAGTCATTATACACTAAACCTCCCGTGCTGACAACTGTTTTTTTGATAAATTTTGGTGAGAATCACGAAAGCACTCCGCTTACTGCCGGTAACAATAAAAGTGCGGCCCCCTGCCGCGCGCAGGGGGCCGCTTGATCTGATTTGTTTTCCTTTAAGGGGTGACAACGGACACTTCCAGTT
>DBFWXD010000394.1:0-2167 GCA_048215895.1 Eubacteriales bacterium | reverse complement strand
TTCGGGACGGTTCCCTACCTGGGCCGGCAGACGGAAAACGCCCTGGCCGAGGTTCCGGCAGGGATGATCGAAGCGGCGCAGTCCATGGGCGCTTCGCCCGGGGAGATCATTTGGCGGGTCTACCTGCGGGAGGCCGTTCCGGGCATTACCCGGGGTGTGACCATCACCATCATCTCGCTCATCAACTTTACCGCCGTGGCCGGTACCATCGGCGCGGGGGGACTGGGCAACTTTGCCATCATGTATGGACATGGCAAAAACCTGCCTGACATTACCGTTGCGGTCATTGTTATCATCATCATCCTGGTCAGCGCCGTGCAGGCTGCGGGCAGCTGGATTGTAAAGAAAACCACTCATTAAATAGAAAATTGGAGGAATTTAACATGAAAAAGAACAAGATTTTGGCCCTGTCTGTGGCCCTGGTACTGTCCCTGAGCGCCTGCGGCACGTCCGCTTCCCCCCAGTCCTCTTCCGGCAGCAGCGATTCCGGAGCGATTACCGAAGTGACCGTAGGCGTGGTCGGCTCCAACAATGAGCAGTGGGATACGGTCAATGAGATTCTGGCTAAGGAGAACATCCAGGTCAAGCTGGTGGAGTTTGCCGAGTACAAGCTGCCCAACGCCGCCCTGGACAGCGGGGAAATTGACCTCAACGCCTTCCAGCACAAGGCTTATCTGGAAAAGGAGATTGCCGATCTGGGGTATGACATCTCCATCCTGGGCGATACGATCCTGGCGCCCCTGTCCCTGTACTCCAACTACATTACCGACATTGACCAGCTGAAGGAAGGGGATAAGATCGCCGTCCCCAGCGATCCCACCAACGAGGGCCGCTGCTTTAAGATTCTAGAGTCCGCGGGCGTGCTGGAAGTGGACCCCGCCGCGGGGTATATTCCCGAAATCAAGGACATTACCTCCAACCCCCTGAACCTGGAGTTTGTGGAAGTGGAAGCGGCCAATACCGCCAGCCTCTTGCCCGATGTGGCCGCTGCCTTTGTTAATGGAGCCCACGCCGTGGATAACGGACTGAAGCTGGAGGATGCCGTCTACACCGAGCAGGTGGAGCCCGGCAGCGACAATCCCTACATCAACATCATCGCCTGCCGCACCGGGGAGGAGAACAACGAGGTCTATCAGAAGGTGCTTGCGGCCTATCAGTCCGAGGAGTCCGCCCAGGCCATTCTGGACATCTATCAGGGGGCCTATATCCCCGCCTGGAATTGAGGTGCACCATGGGAATTCATCCGTATATCGCCCAGGACCAGGAGTACCTGGTGGCATTGAGACGACACTTTCATCAAAATCCCGAGCTGAGTATGCAGGAGTACCACACCGCGCAGCGCATTGAGGACGAGTTAAACGCGCTAGGAATCCCCACCCAGCGAGTGGGGGAGACCGGTGTGCTGGGAATTCTCCGGGGCAAAAAACCAGGTGGGAGAAAAATTGTTCTCCGGGCGGACATTGACGCCCTGCCCATCCAGGACAGCAAGCAGGTGCCCTATGCCTCCTGCAAGCCCGGTGTCATGCACGCCTGCGGCCACGACGCCCATGCCGCCGCGCTGCTTGGCGCGGCCCGGGCCCTGAAGCGGCTGGAGGATACCTTCGGCGGGGAAGTGGACCTGGTCTTCCAGCCCGGGGAGGAGTATGGCAAGGGAGCGGTGCTCTTTCTAAAAAGCGGGCTGCTGGAAGGAGCGCAGCGGAGCTTCGGCATTCATGTCCAGTCCAATCTTCCCGTTGGTCAGGTGGCCCTGAGCAGCGGGCCGGAAAACGCTTCCGTGGACCATTTTACCATTCGGGTGCAGGGGAAACGGGCCCATATTTCCACCCCCCAGCTGGGGGTGGACGCCCTGTATGCCGCAGCCCAGATTGTTGTGGCGCTCCAGCAAATTACCACCAGACTGGTTTCTCCCACCGACCCCGTCCTCATCGGCGTGGGTGTGCTGCGGGCCGGGGAGGGGTATAATATCATCGCCCAGGACGCCGTCATTGAGGGAACAGTCCGGTGCTTCTCGCCGGAAACCCGTGCCCTGGTCAGCCAAAAAATTCAGGAAGTCGCCGCCCATACGGCGGCTGTGCTGGGGGCAGTTGCCCAGGTGGAGATTGAGTCCTTTACCTGTGCCCTCATCAACGATCCCGTGGTCTATTCCGAAACCGTTCCGGTGGTGGAG
>DBFWXD010000393.1:0-9958 GCA_048215895.1 Eubacteriales bacterium | reverse complement strand
GAGGGCGTGGCGCAGCACCGGCTCCCATTCTCCGCGCTTCTGGGCCTGCTTGTTCATCAGGGTGACCTCCAGCATGACGGTCATGTCGTCATAGTGGATGACGATGTCGCCCTCTCCACCGCCCGCGTGAACCACCGGTTCAAAGTCGGCGTTTAGCGTTAGGTTCAGGCTGGCATAGAGATCAAAGTCTTCCCCGGAGAGATAGAACCATGCGATGCCCACAAGATACTCGTAAATGGTGGGGACGGTGGCGGCATCGTTGACCTCACTTTTGATCTTGTCATCGTTGGACCGGTCGGAAACCATAGAGAGCAGAGAGATGACCCGTTCTCGGGGGTAATGCGTTCGAATGTAGGAGAGGAAATCCGCCGATTTTTTGCTCAGCAGCAGATCTTTCGCGGCGCTGGAGGTGCTGACGCCCAGAAGATCCTGGATGGACTGGGATACCATCTGACAGCGCTGGGCGGAATAGCCCAGAATTTCCAGCAGGGAGTGACTTTGGACAAAGTAACAGTGTTCCGCTTGCTCATACTGGAGGAAGTCCTGCTCCGACATGGTGCCGAAGATTTGCTCCCGCAGCTGCTGAGGGTCGAAGATAATGCGCAGAATGTCGGGAAAGGCCAGCTCGGGCAGCGGTTTAAATTTAAACAGGCCTGTGGCACTGAGCAGGCGGACGGTGGTGTCGGAGTACTCCCGAATCCCGTCAATCCACTTGGAGGTGAAGAAGGTGGCGTAGACCACCTGGTTATAGTGGGGGGAGGTCAGCAGGGGATGGAGCCGGTTCTTTTCCAGGAATGTGTCCAGATCATAGCGGCTGCCCCGGCTGCCGATCTGAAAAACCGCCTTTCCAAAACCGAAAGCTTTTTGCAGCAGTTCCACGTCTTCCTCCAAACAGGTGAGCAGCTGCTGATAGCAGGCGGGGGAGGGGGTGCGGCGAAATTGCTCCAGCGTGCGGTAGAAGGTATAGTATTTGCCCACCGTGGATTGGCTGTTTTTCGAGCTTTTAAAGTAGGCGCGGAAGTGATCAAAGTCCAGCACTTCCTCCGTCAGCAGCGCCGGGGGCACGGGCACCGGGCGGCTGCGGATGAGCCGTTCCAGCTCATCTGCCCCGGCGCCGGCCTGTACGGCCTTTTTTACCTGGGCGCTGCTGTAAGGACCCAATCCCTGGACCACAAGCTCAAAGCTCTGCCGGTCGATGGGGGTGCCGTCCAGCAGCAGACTGAGGGCCATGAGGAAGGGGGCGTAGTAGCTCCGCATTCCATTCCGGTCGGGCTGAGAGAAGACCTTCAGCTTCAGAAGCTGCCGCAGCAGAGCCAGGTTGACCGTGTCCAGGGGGAGGATGGCTTCCACCATGTCCGGCTGGAGCAGGCCGCGCAGATAGGAGTAGCCCGCCTGGGTGATGTGGCGCTGGGAATCGGTAAACCCCATTTTGACCAGATTGCTGGTGTAGTGCCGGGCGCGCTTTTCGATGGCCTCGTCCAGCATACGGGCCATATGGGGGAGATTTTGGGAAATCCAGGTCTGGTCCTTGCGCAAAAAGGTCTCATAGTCCTTGCCCAGGTCGGCGATAAACTGGTCGTAGTGGCGGTGGACCTTAAATACATCCCGGGATTTCTCCAGAGCCTTTTCATAAAACCGGAACTGGGCCACACTGATGGGATAGCGGCTCCAAATTTCGGTGGGGTACTCGTCCTTCAGCTCCTCCAGGATTTCCAGATACACCTTCAGAGCGTTGAGTACGTCGCTGCGTCTGCCGTTTGTGTCCATCAGGTTGAAAATCTGGTTTTCCCCAATGACCATGTCCGTACCTCCTGGTTTGATCAGTAGTTGAGGATCAGTACCTCTTGGCTGGAGGATGTCTTATCCTTTGTCTGGTAGTTGGAGTTGGCGTAGCTGTACTGCAGCGGCACCGCCCGGTAGACCCCCTGATTCTCCTCCAGCCACTGGAGGAGAATGGCGTTTTCCCTCCCCTTGCTGCGCAGCACATTGGAAAGGGCAAAGGGCACTCCCTGGGTGTGGAGCCGGTCCAGAAAGGCCAGCAGATCCCGTTCCAGATTTTCGTCCCAGCCGCCCTTTTCGTTGTAGGTGGCGCAGGTGATGAGGTAAGGGGGGTCGGCGTAGACAAAGTCCCGGTTGGTGAGGGAACTGGTGTCAAAGCTGCGAAAGTCCTGGCAGGTAAAGGTACAGGCCTGGCTGTGAATGCGCTGGATAAATGCCAGCAGCTTATCCTCCATACGCTTGTTAAAATCCCGCTTGCCCACAGGCAGGTTAAATTCCCCGCGGGCGTTGAAGCGGATTTGATTATTGAAGGCGTAGACAATGAGGACATAGAGCATGATGTGGGAAAGGGTGTCATCCAGTCCTTCCCTCCGGCGGCGGTTGTAGTCCTCCCGCAGGCGGAGAAATCCCTTCCGGTTGTAGGAGCCCAGCCCCCGCCCGCTGTCGCAGCCGTAGTAGTCGTAGCCGTGGCGGCTGACCAGGGAGAGACGGTAAAATTCAATGAGTTCATAGACCTGTGCTAGAACGGTTTCCCCATCCAAGGTTTTCAGAGTCTGATAGAGGCGCAGCAGCTCGGGATTGAGATCATTGTAGATGACCTGCTGGCTGGGGGCATTGAGCCCCACGTTGCAGCCCCCGCAGAACAGATCTACAAAGGTCCAGGTATTCTGGGGGAACAGAGGGAGAATCTGGGGCAGCAGCTTAAATTTCCCTCCGGTGTAATTCAGCGGCGATGGAACCATACCGTCACGCTCCATCCCGGCAGGTGCACAGAAACAGCCGCTCCGCGTTTTCCGGCAGGGCGGATTTTCCGGTGGTGAAGGCCTTGTAGCTCTCCTCAAATACCTTGACGCTGCCCTTTTTGCCCAAGGTTTTCATAATGTCCTCGTCCGAAATCTTGGCGTTGGAGCGCCCGTTCCCCTTTTCCGCCATGTTGTTGTAGGACAGGAGAATATACTTGGCCTTAATATCCTGCACCAGCGTCTCAAAGGCCCGGGGGGCAGAGGTGGTGCAGTATTTGCTCTTCATGCCTGAGCGGTCCATTTTTTTGGCTACCCCAAAGACCTCCGGCTTCTCCCAGCGGGCCACATTTTCCAGCAGATGGTAGGTGTCGCAGTACTGCCGGGAGTTGTAGGGGGGATCGATATACACCAGGTCCGCTTCGATGCGCTTGACCAGGTTGTTGGCGTCCTCATTAAAGCACTGGTTGAGGGGGTTGTTATGTACCTGGGCCATAGGGACACACAGCTCCAAAGATCCTTCGGCCTTGGCGCCCTTTCGGTAGGCGTCGTAATGTCCGCAGGTGAGGGCAATTCGGTCCATGGCGTACAGCAGAGAGGTGATGAGCAGAGCCCGCTCCCGGCGGTTCAAAAGGCCGCGCTTATAGCTGCGCTCAATGTCCTCCCGGATGTAGCCGATTTTGGCGCAGTCCCGCTTGCTGAAATAGGTGTCAGCAAAGTTGCGAGTCATGTAGTTTTCCCCACAGCCGGTTTTGGCATTATATCTTGCGATGAAATCCCCAATGCGCTGGGGATCGTAGTCCTCTGCACCAAACCAGGCAAAGTTGCAGATGTAGTTGCTGTACATCAGGTCGTTGGTGATGAGAATTTTGTCCTGAAAAGCGGAGGACACGGCTCCAGTCCCGGAAAAGATGTCCGCCACAGTTTCCACCTGGGGACACTCCGCTTCCACCACCCGGGTGATAAAGGGGAGCAGCTTATATTTATTGCCCAGATACCGCCGGTTGTTGATGGTGGAAGTGCGATAGGTTGTGTTCATGGGGAGCGCCTCCGTTTAGTGGTTCGTTCTCTTTCAGTATAAGAAATTATGTGTCCTATAAACCGGACTTTTATAAGTGGGGATAGGCCGGAGAATGGACTGGAACATAACAATACATTTTATATTATACCTGCAAGAGGCGGGAAAGCCAACCGCTTTTCCAAAGAAATTTTATACGGAAAACACAGGGGAGTGCGGCTTGATTTCAGACAAAAAGAAAACCCCTGCGGCAAAGACTTCTTTGCCGCAGGGGTAGGACGGTAGGTTACAGCTGAGGGACAATCTGATACATGAGTACGAAGTGGCACAGACTGCCCAGGAGGATAAATACGTGGAAAATCTCGTGGCAGCCAAACCGGGGGTTATTGCGCCCGGGCCACTTTACCGCGTACAGAATTCCGCCGATGGTGTAGAGAAGTCCTCCGGCCAGCAACCACAGAAATCCTGCGGTAGGGAGGGCTTCGTAGATGGGGATGATGGCGAAGATCGCCAGCCAGCCCATGAACAGGTAGATGGAGCTGGTGAGCCAGCGGGGGATGGACAGTTTTGCAATGGTCAGCACCACGCCCGCCGCAGCCAGCGTCCACACAGCGATCAGCAGCGGGACTCCGCCGCTTCCCCGCAGAGCGGTAAGGCACAAAGGGGTATAGCTGCCGGCGATGAGCAGATAGATGGAGCAGTGGTCATATTTCCGCAGGGCAATCCGACCGGCTACCGAGGTGCGCAGGCAGTGATAAAGGGTGCTGGCGGTATAGAGGCAGAACATGGACAACCCGTATACGGCAAAGAGGGCCATAAGCGAAACATCTTCCATCTGCCCGGCCCGGATGAGCAAAAGCACCGTGCCAACCGCGGCCAGAACCGCGCCCACACCGTGGGTAATGGCCGACCAGGGGCGCAATCCATCATAGGGATCGCGCACTTCCCGGCGGCGCTTGGGTTTTGGCATAGTCAGAGGGGCCGCGGAAGCGGATAACACATCAGCGCGCATAGAGATCGCTCCTTTCCAGGGGTATCTTGGATCATAACTCTAGTATACGCTGATTTCACAAAAATATCAATATACAACATCACTAAATATAATATTTAAAATTAGATTAAGCGATGTAAAAAACAGCGCCGGGAATCCGGCGCCGTTTTTTTCAGGTTGAGAATCAGCCCTCGGAGATCGCGCTCATGGGGCAGGTACCGGCACAGGCACCGCAATCAATGCAGGCGCCGGCGTCGATGACATAGTGAGCATCACCCTGAGAGATGGCGCCAACGGGACAAGCGTCCGCGCAGGAGCCGCAGCTGATGCAAGCATCGCTAATGACATGGGCCATGATAAGTACACCTCCCTTAGAATGTACATACATTCTATCACATCTTTTTAAAATTGCAATGCTAAATTTTTGTGATTGAGGGAATGATAGTAAAAGATTTGTTTCCGAGGTGAACAACCATGTCAGACAGCCGATTCACATCTACCGCCCTGGGGGCGATCCGTCTGGCCCAGGAGAATGCCGCCCGCCTGGGCCACAGCTACGTAGGCAGCGAACATCTGCTGCTGGGGCTGGCCAGTCAGGAATTCAGCCCTGCCGCCATTGCCCTGCGCCGCACCGGGGTGGACAGTCAGAAGCTGCGCTGTGCCATAGCCCAGCGGGTGGGAACGGGAGTGCCCTCCCGGTCGCTCCACCAGGGGCTGACACCAAATTGCTGCCTGGCCATTCAGGGGGCAGTGGGGGAGAGCCGCCGGTTGGGCCAGAGGGCGGTCAATTCCGAGCACCTGCTGCTGGGGCTGCTGGGAGGCAAGAACAGCGAGGCCTTTCAGCTTTTGACCGACTGCGGAGTGGACGCACAGGCGCTGTACCGGTCGGTGTGTGCCTCCCTGGGTGGGGAGGACGCCGTGCCGCGGGTGAGAATCCGGGAGCCCGAGTCCCGCCCGTCTGGGGATACCCGCCAGCTGGATCAATGCGCCCGGGATCTGACCCGCATGGCCGCCGAGGGGCGGCTGGACCCGGTCATCGGACGAAAGGAGGAGTTAAACCGGGTCATCCAAATCCTCTCCCGGCGCACCAAGAATAACCCTGCCCTCATCGGTGAGCCGGGAGTGGGCAAGACGGCGGTGGCGGAGGGGCTTGCTTTGGCCATTGCCGACGGCACCGCGCCAGCCCATCTGCTGGGAAAGCGGGTGTGCGCCCTGGACCTGTCCGCCATGGTGGCAGGCACCAAGTACCGGGGAGAGTTTGAAGAAAAGCTGCGCCATGTGCTCCAGGAGGTGCGAAGAGCGGGCAATATCATTTTGTTCATTGATGAGCTTCACACCATTGTGGGGGCGGGCTCGGCAGAGGGGGCCATCGATGCCGCCAATATTCTGAAGCCTGCCCTCAGCCGGGGAGAGCTCCAGGTGATCGGGGCCACCACCATTGACGAATATCGAAAGTATATTGAAAAGGATGCGGCGCTGGAGCGCCGATTCCAGCCCATTACCGTAAAGGAGCCCACCCGGGAGGAGACGCTGGACATCCTGCGGGGGCTGCGGGGGCGGTATGAGGCCCACCACCATCTCAGCATCTCAGACGAGGCCCTGACCGCGGCGGTGGATTTGTCCATCCGCTACCTGCCCCAGCGGTTTTTGCCTGACAAGGCCATTGACCTGGTGGATGAGGCGGCGGCCCAGGCCCGGCTGTCCGGCCGCACCCCGCCTCCGGAGCTCCAGCGCCTGGAGAGCCGGGTGACCCAGACCAGCCGCCAACTGGCGGATGCGGTGCGTCGGCAGGACTTTGAACAGGCGGCGATGCTGCGGAATGTGGAGCGGGATTTTCGTCAGGAGCTGGAGCGGGATCGGAAAAAATGGGAGGCTGGACTGGGCCGGTTCTGTGTGGAACCCCGGCATATTCAGCAGGTGCTGTCCCAGTGGACAGGGGTACCGGTGTGCGATCCGGATGAGGCGGATAAAAAGGCGCTGGCCGCCCTGGAAGGGGAGCTTCACCGCCATCTGCTGGGCCAGGACCGGGCGGTGGAGGCGGTGTCCAAGGCCATTCGCCGGGGGCGGCTGGGGCTGAAGGACCCCCGCAGGCCGGTGGGCTGCTTTCTGCTGCTGGGGCCCAGCGGAGTGGGCAAGACCCAGCTGTGCCGCAGTCTGGCCGAAACTCTCTTTGGGAGCGAAGAAGCCCTGCTCCGGTTTGATATGTCCGAGTATATGGAGGCCCACTCGGTCTCCCGCCTGATTGGCTCTCCTCCGGGATATGTGGGCCACGAGGAGGGGGGACAGCTCACCGAGCGGGTGCGGCGCAACCCCTGGTCGGTGGTTTTGCTGGACGAGCTGGAAAAGGCCCACCGGGATGTGTGGTCGGTGCTCCTTCAGGTGATGGAGGAGGGGGTACTCACCGATGCCCAGGGGAGAAAGACAGATTTTCGCAACACGGTTCTGGTGATGACCTCCAATCTGGGAGCGGGCCGGTTCCGCCCGGGCAAGCAGCTGGGCTTTGCCATGGGACAGGAACAGGAGCGGGAGAAAATTGAGGCGGAGGTGCGCGGGGATGCCCAAAAGACCTTTGCCCCGGAGTTTCTCAATCGCCTGGACAGCGTGCTGGTGTTTCATCCTCTGAATGACACCACGCTCAGCGCCATTACCCGGCAGCTGCTGGATGAGACCCAGCAGCGCCTGAAAAAGCTGGGCGTGGCCATGGAGGTGGAGGAGGAAGCGGTGAACCTGCTGGCCAGGGAGGGGAGCAACCGGGAATACGGCGCCCGCCCACTGCGCCGGGCTATCGCGGCCATGGTGGAGGATCCCGCCGCCGATCTTATGCTCTCCGGACAGCTGAAGGAGGGCGGCAGGCTGAATGTGTCGGCCCAGGACCACAAAATTCAGGTGCGAATGGTATAAAAAGAGGGCTTCGGAGCCGTTCCGAAGCCCTTTTTGTGCATTTTAGAATTACAGACGGATCATATCCTCAATAGCCAGGGAGCAGACGATGGACTGGGCCTTGCTGCGCAGGCCATGAATGGAATTTACCGCCTCCATAATGGGAGCCCGGAGCTGAGTGGGGACCACAATGGCCAAGAGTTCTCGCTCCTCCTCAAGCTCCATGTCATAGGCCTGTTCCAGATCCTCCTGGCCAGCCAGCCGGGCCTTGACCACGGTCCCACCGCGGGCTCCGTGGGCTTTTGCAGTAGACATAATCTCGTCGGTGCAGCCCCGGCTGCAGGAGATCAGGATGACACTGTTTTCGGCACGTTCCACTTGCGATTCACCTCTTAACTCTTTTTTTAAATTCTCTGCCTGGTAGGCAGACAGAGCGGCCACCAGGCTGTTCAGTCCCGTGAGAGGGACCGTAAAGACAATGCCGCTGGCCTGAACCGTTCCACGTAGTTCGCCGTTAAGCTGGGATAAAAGATGTCCCGCGGCGGAAGCAGTGGCCCAGCTGATCAGAATATCTTTTTCACTGGAGCCTAATCCTAAAATATCCATAATTTCAGAGGTGGCGGTTCCACGTCCGGCACATTGCAGATGGACGGAAATGTGATGGGTTCGGTAAAGCTTTTGCATCCCTTTGCCCTGGCCGCGTTCTACAATGGAAATAACCAGTTTCATTGCTTCCATTTCGTTCCCTCCTTCAGTCAAAATAGAGGATTTCATCTTCTACCCGTCCCATATGATAGCGCAGACGGCGGCGGGCCAGATGGCGGCTGACGACTGTGTACAGTCCCATGATCTGGATGGTGACCAGGGGGGTCATGGCGACCATCGCTACGGTGCCGAAGGCATCGGTCATGACGTTGCCCCCCAGGGCCTGACAGGCACCCTGAGCAAAGGGAAGAAGGAAGGTGGCGGTCATGGGTCCGCTGGCCACGCCGCCGGAGTCAAAGGCGATACCGGTAAAGATACTGGGTACAAAGAAGGACAGACCCAGAGCCACCGCATAGCCCGGGATGAGCAGCCAAAAGATATTGAGCCCCGTCAGTACCCGAACCATGGACAGCCCCACAGATACGCACACGCCCAGAGAAAGAGCCAGCCCCATAGCCTTGTGGGAGATGGAACCGTTTGACACTTCTTCCACCTGTTTGGTGAGTACGGCCACAGCGGGCTCCGCCTTGACAATGTAGTAGCCGATGAGCATGCCAATGGGAACCAGCAGCCACTTTTGTGCCCCTGAGGCCACCGTGGCGCCAATAAGCTGTCCGGCAGGCATAAAGCCTACATTTACTCCACACAGGAAAAGTACAAGCCCCAAATATGTATAGAGCAGTCCCGAAGCGATCCGCAACAGTTGGTGGGTGTTGAAACGCCGGGTAAAAAGCTGAAAGAGGAGAAAGAGTCCGGCAATGGGCAGCAGAGCCAGGGCTACCTCTTCAAAGTATTTTGGAAAAGATTCCAGAAAATATTGGGCGGCCTGCAGGGTAGTGGATACCTGGGGAAGAACAGAGGCAGAGGGGGCGGTTCCCTCCGGACGGTAGATAATTCCCAGCAGCAGTACCGAGAGAATCGGGCCGATGGAGCAAAGGGAGATCAGACCGAAGCTGTCGCTGGCGGAATTTTTATCGCTGCGGCTGGAAGCAATGCCCAGACCCAATGACATGATGAAGGGAACCGTGATGGGTCCGGTGGTGACACCGCCGGAATCAAAGGATACCGGGATAAAGTCATTGGGGGCAAAAAAGGCCAGAACAAAGACGATGAGATAGAAAATCACCAACAGTCTGCGCAATGGAATCGCCCTTTGAATGCGCTGGGTGGCGACCACCAGGAAAAAACCGACACCCACTGCCACGGTGAGGATAAGGACAAGGTTGGCGATGGAGGGCACCTGCTGGGCCAGAACCTGAAGGTCCGGTTCGGCCATGGTGGTGAGGACACCTAGAACAAAATAGATGACCAGTGGGAGCAGCACACCTTTATGCTGACTGACCACACTGCCCACACCTTCCCCCATAGGAAGCATGGACATGTCCACCCCAAGGGTAAAAAGCCCCATGCCGATTACCAGCAGCACCGCGCCAAAGAGGAAAAGGACCAGTGTGCCGGAATCCAGCGGTGCAATGGTAATAGACAGCAGAAAGACAATGGCTGTGATGGGAAGGACAGCAGCCATGGATTCCTGATTTTTCAATTTAAGCTGTTTGTTGAGATGCAAGAGACGCTCCTTTCGTTCCAAAGAGATTGCAGGATACTGTATGATTATAAAAAATCAAA
>DBFWXD010000392.1:0-3541 GCA_048215895.1 Eubacteriales bacterium | reverse complement strand
TATAGATGGCGTCTCCCATTTGCTCTTTGGAGACGATTTTGCACTTGCGTTCTACTTTCATCTCTCGTCACACCTTTGTCTGACTGTTATTTCTCCCATGGGGGCTTGCGCTCGGGCTTTTTCGGCCGCTCCTGGGCGGCGGCAGTGCTCCGGTACCCCTGTCCCATGTTCATAGCGCACCTGGGACACCCTACCAAAGGGCTGTGCCTGGTACCGCACACGGGGCAGGTAACCTGCTCCTCTTCCAGAAAGCTGGGCGGTTCCGGAGGCTGGGGCAGATAGAACTCCCCCCTGCCGCACTGGGCACACCGGTGGACGTCCACCTCCAGCCAGGCGGCAAACAGGCCATCCCGGGCCACCGGGCCGAACAGGCCCTCTTCCCCCAGATGGAGGCGTTTCAAGCCGCACCGCTCCATGGGGCCGCCGCAGCGCAGGCACTTTTCTCCTGTGCGCAGGGCTTGGCGGGCCTTTTCCTGTCGCTCCCGGTCCTCTTTTTTCTTCTGTTCTTCCCGCTCCAGATTGGCCATAATCCGCTCCGGGTCCACAGCCCGTCCAGTTGCCAGGGCACGCTCTCCCCGCTCCTTCTGGCTCAGGTCCCGAAGCAGCCGATAACACTCGGAACAGGAGGGCTGTTCCACCCCGCCGCACACGATGTTCTCTCTGCTGAACAAACCGATCTCTTTGCCGCAAAATACGCACTTCTGAGCCACGGGGCAGCCCTCCTTTTCATAATCGCAGTATTTTACCCTACTTACAGGACCGTCACGAACCGGGCAATATCGTCCCGCATGGCGATGGCGGCGGCTCTTGCAGCCTCCTTGAAGTCGTGGCCGTCGCCGCCGGTCTTCTTCCAGGCGCACATAATGCCCCGAGAGGAGTTGACAATGGCGCCGTGGCCCTTCTCATTGAAGGCAAACTTCACATCCTCAGCGGTACCGCCCTGGGCGCCGTAGCCGGGGACCAGGAAGAAGGTGTGGGGCAGGCGGGCACGCAGATCGGCGATCTGCTGGGGATAGGTGGCGCCGGTGACGGCACCGGCCATGGTAAAGCCGTACTTACCCTCGGTGCCGGCGGCAATCTTCTCGTTCAGCTCGCCCATCACCTCATAGATGGTGCGGCCGTCGGCGGTCTGGATGTCCTGCAGCTCCCCGGAGCCGGGATTGGAGGTCTTCACCAGCACGAAGGCGCACTTGTCCTCGCCCCTGGCAGCCTCCAGGAAGGGGTTGATGGAGTCGGAGCCCATATAGCCGTTGAGGGTGACACAGTCGGCGTCGAAGGACTTGAATTCCTGGCCCTCGATCTTGGCCCCGGACAGCCACCCCTCGGCATAGGCGGAGGCAGTGGAGCCGATGTCGCCCCGCTTGATGTCGGCGATGACAAACAGGCCCTTCTCCTTGGCGTAGCGGATGGTGCGCTCCAGCATCTCCATGCCCTGCCAGCCCAGGTTCTCATAGTAGGCAGCCTGAGGCTTCACGGCGGGAACGATGTCGCACAGGGCGTCGATGAGGCCCACGTTAAACTGCCAGATGGCCTCCGCGGCCCCCTTCAGGCCCACGCCGTACTTCTCAAAGGCCTCCTTGCGGATATACTCGGGGACATACTCGATGCGGGCATCCAGCCCGGCCACAGTGGGGTTTTTCTTATCGCGAATCTTGTCCTGAAGAACATCAAATGACATAGAACTCATTCCTTTTCTGTAATTTTTCTCTGGGTATAAACCGGCCAGGGGTATACGCTCTTACCGCTCCTGGTAGATCACCTTTCCGCCGGCGATGGTGTACTTGACCTTGCCCTTCAGCTTCCAGCCGGCAAAGGGGGTATTCCGGGCCTTGGAGGCAAACTGCTCCGGGTCCACGGTCCACTCCTCGTCCGGATCGAAAATCACCAGGTCCGCCGCCGCTCCCAGGGACATGTGGCCCCGGGACAGGCCCAGAATGTCGGCCGGATTGGTGGACATGCGCTTGATGATGTTGGGCAGGTCCATCTTCTTGGTGTGGTAGAGCTGGGTCAGGGTGATGGCCAGGCTGGTCTCCAGGCCGATCATGCCGCTGGGCGCCCGGGTGAGGGTGCGGGCCTTCTCCTCGGCGGAGTGGGGGGCATGATCGGTGGCAATGACGTCGATGGTACCGTCCTTCAGTCCGGCGATGATCCCGGCCACATCGGTTTTGGTGCGCAGCGGGGGGTTCACCCGGGCCATGGAGCCCTGGGTGAGTACCTCATCCTCGGTGAGGGTAAAGTACTGGGGGCAGGTCTCACAGGTGATGTGGACACCCTTCTTTTTCATCTTCCGGATGATTTCCACACTGCGTGCGGTGGACACATGGCAGATGTGCACGGGCGCTCCGGTCTCCTCCGAGAGCATGGCGTCCCGCATGACCATGATTTCCTCGGCGATGGCGGGCCGCCCCTCCAGCCACAGCTGGCGGGAGACGCTGCCCTCGTTCACCGCTCGGCCCGCCACCATGGTGGTGTCCTCACAGTGGCACAGAACCGGCATCTTCAGCCCCCGCACCCGAATGAGCACATCCCGCATAAGGTTGGCGTTATCCACATTATTTCCATCATCGGACAGCGCAATCGCTCCGGCGGCCTTCAGCTCCTCGGGATCGGTGGGTTCCTCTCCCCGCAGGCCCTTGGACAGGGCGGCGACGGGATGAACCTGGACCCCGCAGGCCTCCTTGGCCCGATTGAGAACATATTCCACCTGCTCCGGACAGTCGATGGTGGGGCTGGTGTTGGCCATGCAGGCCACCGAGGTCACGCCTCCCCGAGCCGCCGCGGCGCACCCGGTGATGATGTCCTCTTTATAGGTGAGGCCCGGGTCACGGAAATGCACGTGCATATCCACAAGCCCCGGCGCTACAATAAGGCCTTTGGCGTCAATGACCTGGTCGCACTCCACATCGATTCCACGTTCCATCATGGCCAGGACACCGTTGTCGGCCAAAATGTCCTGCAGCACTACCGCACTGGTTACCGGATGAACCACACGACCGTTTTTAATCAAGAGTTTCATGGGCTTCCTCCCGAATTTTGTCCATTTTTTCGATGTTTCGCCAGCTGTTTCCAGCCAGCCCATACTATCCTAATACTAAATTATAGCGGAACGGGTAGGAATTAGCAATGTGTTTTTCAGATTTTCCGGAAAGAATAAACAGCGGGGAACATCCAGATCTTTTTGTCCCGCAAGGAGGGGATTTTTATGCAGAACAGTGGAATGGGTATGGGTATTTTTCTCACCGGGGCCATGGCCGGTATGGTAGCCGGCGCCGCCCTGGGCGCCACCATGGCGCCCTCCAGCCGCCAGATCAAGCGCACCGTCAACAAAGCCGCCAAAAAGGTGAACCAGGCGGTGGACAACCTGGCGCAGGCCATCGAGATGTGATGGCTCCAACCAAGCGGTAACACCGTTTGGGTAAGCGAAGAATGCAAAGATCCCCCCTCGATTTCTCTGAAATGGTTGGGGGATCTTTGCCGTCTCTGGATGGAATTTTCTTTACTTGTGTAACCTTTTCCATTATGTTTGGGTTAACAGACAGAA
>DBFWXD010000391.1:0-5475 GCA_048215895.1 Eubacteriales bacterium | reverse complement strand
GCCCCTATGGAAATGGAGTAGGGAGCGGACCCTGGATTCAATTACGAGGCCCGGCTTACAGCGCGCCGGCAACCACTTCGCCGTGATAGAGAACCGCTTTCAGGTCCAGATGTTCGTCCAGGATGGCCGCATTGGCTTCTTTTCCGATGTCCAGGCTACCCAGGCGGTTGTAGATCCCCAGCACCTTGGCCGGGTTCACCGCCGCAGCCGTCACCGCATCGGCCAGAGGAATGCCAAAGGACACCGCCGTCTTCAGGCAGGCCATCAGATCGGACACCGAGCCGGCCAGCGTGTTGGGATCGTCGGCCATGGTGGCCCGGTTTCCGTGCACCTCGATCTCCTGCCCGCCGAAGGGATAGCGCCCATCGGGCATACCCGTGGCCCGGAGGGAATCGGAGATGAGGATGACCCGGTCGCTGCCAAAGAGCTTAAACACCGCGCGCACCACCGCAGGGTGGATGTGGACGCCGTCACAGATGAGCTCCACCTTCACCTCGGGATAGTCAAAGGCCGCGCCTACCACACCGGGAGCCCGGTGGGTAAAGGGAGGCATGGCATTGAAGAGGTGGGTCGCCTGGCGCGCCCCAGCCTTGTAAGCGGCGGAGGCGGTATCATAATCAGCGGTGGTGTGGCCCAGGCTGACGGTCACACCGTCCTGTCGGGCGCTCTGGATAAACTCCAGAGAATTGGGCTGCTCGGGCGCCAGGGTCACCAGCTTCACCAGCCCGCCTGCCGCCTCCTGGAGGCGGTGGAGCATGGCCGCGTCCGGATCATGGATATAGGCGGCGTTCTGCGCCCCCTTCTTGGCCATGCTCAGGAATGGTCCCTCCAGATGGAGGCCTACCAGCTCCGCTCCGCCGGCGTTTTTTGCCCGGTGGGCGGCGGCATTCTGGCAGATCTTGGTGAGCTGATCCTCTCCCAGGGTCATGCCCGCAGGGCAGATCTGGGTGATGCCCCGGCTGAGCTCATAGTCGGCCATCTTCTGAAGGCCGTCCGGTGTGGCATCGGAAAAGTCCTCGCCCACACAGCCGTGGAAATGAAGATCGGTAAGTCCGGGAATCACGTAGCACCCGTGGGCCGAAATGGGCCCCAGTGCATCTTCGGCAATCAGGCCGTCTTTCACGCAGAAATCCCGGGCCACAAACCCCTCCTTGGGGTCGAATACCAACGCATTGGTAATTTTCATGGGTTGTTCTCCTGTCTTCAGCAGTACTTGGCAATGGCAGCCTGGATCATCTTGGCGCTCTCCTCCACCACAGCCTCATCGCCAGGCTCCAGAGCGGCCAGAGGCAGACGTACACCGCCGCAGTCGGGGCCGCCCTGCTTGACCAGCACGGCCTTGATGACGCCGTACATATTGCCCTTGGCAGAGCACAGCTTGTAGATGATGCGGCAGCACTCGTTCTGGATCTCCCGGGCCTGCTCCATCTTGCCCTCCAGGAACAGCTCCCGAATCTTCAGGAACAGCTCGGGCATGGCGCCGTAGGTTCCGCCAATGCCGCCAATGGCGCCGGCGGCCAGGCCGGACAGAAGCTGCTCATCGGGACCGTTGAAGACGATGGCGCCCTCATCCTTCCACATCTGGATGTCCTGCACGGGCATGGAGGAGTTCTTCACGCCGATAACCCGGGGATTCTTCAGCATCTCCTTGAGCAGGGGGATGTTCAGGGCCACACCGGCCAGCTGAGGAATGTTGTAGATGATAAAGTCGGTATTGGGGGCGGCGTCAGAGATGTCGTTCCAATACTTAGCAATGGCCCGGTCGGGCAGGCGGAAGTAGATGGGGGGGATGGAAGCAATGGCATCCACGCCCAGGCTCTCCGCGTGGGCGGCCAGCACACGGCTGTCGGCGGTGTTGTTGCAGGCCACGTGGGCAATGATGGTCAGCTTGCCCTTGGCCACGGCCATCACGTTCTCCAGAACCAGCTTGCGCTCCTCTACGCTCTGGTAGATACACTCGCCGGAAGAGCCGCCCACATACAGGCCCTTGACACCCTTGTCAATGAAATACTGGGTCAGCTCCCGCACTGCCTTGGGGGAAATGGCTCCCTCGGCGTCGTAGCAGGCATAGAACGCAGGAATGATACCCTGATATTTGCTAAAGTCTTTCATGGTGAAACCTCTAATCTTAATAAGTTTTGCCCTGAGGCATAGGATTTGTCTAAAGCATCAGCCCTTGACCGCGCCCATGGCGATGCCCTGGGTGAAGTACTTCTGGAAGGCGATGAAGACGATGATAATGGGAACAGCAGCCAGAGCCGCACCGGCCATGATGAGGCCGAAGTCGGAGCTCATCTCGCCCTGGAGGTTGGAGATGGCCAGCGGCAGGGTCCACTGAGTGTCGCTCTGGAGCATAACCAGCTGGAGGAAGTAGTCGTTCCAGGTGTTGACAAAGGTGAAGATGGCCAGAGCACCGATACCGGGCTTGATCATGGGCAGCACCACGGTGATGAAGGTGCGCAGCTCACCTGCGCCGTCCACTCGGGCCGCCTCCAGAATCTCGCCGGGAATGGTCTCGGCAAACTGCTTCATCAGGAACACGCCGAAGGGCCAGCCTACCGTGGGCAGAATGACCGCCCAGAGGGTATCAATGAGGCCCATCAGGTTCATCTCCTGAGCCAAGGGAATGACAATGACCTGCTTGGGCAGGGCCATGGCGCAGATGATGATGGTGAAGAGGAGCTTCTGGCCGATGAACCGCTTTTTGCCCAGGGCATAGCCAGCCAGAGCGGCGGTGATACAGGTGAGGACCATGGCTGCGGCGGAGATAAACACGATGTTAAACAGCCACAGGAACGCAGGTCTGGAAAACAGCTTCTCGTAGTTCTCCAGGGTGGGGTTCACGGGGAACCAGACCGGAGTCTTGGAGTTGATGGCAATGACGTCCTTAAAGGAGCCAGTGACGATCCAGTACAGGGGGAACAGGAGAAACAGGGTCAGAACAATCAGGATCACCACGGCAAACACGGTGTATCCCGTGGAGTTTCCCGTAAGATTTCCGGATTTTTTAGGCTTCAAAGCCGTTGTATTCGTACTCATTTTCTCACTCCTCCCTTAGTCCGTCTTCGCCACTTTGAACTGGATGGCGGAGAAAATGGCGATGATGACGGCCAGAACCACACCGATGGCACAGGCATAGCCCAGATCGTTGAGCCGGTAAGCGGTGTCGTAGACCTGGTACATAATGGTCATGGTGGAGTTCAGAGGACCGCCCTTGGTCAGCAGCTGGATCAGTGCGAAGCACTGGAAGCTGTTGATGGTGGTGATGACCAGCACGTACAGGGTGGTGGGCATGATGGAGGGCCACTTGATCTTCCAGAACACCTGGAGACGGGTGGCGCCGTCCACTTCGGCGGCCTCAATGATGGAGTTATCCACGTTCCCCAGCGCCGCCACATACAGCACAATGGGCTGGCCGATGGAGGTTGTAAACAAAATCAAAATGATAAACCAGATCGCGGTCTTCTGGTTGCCCAGCCAGTCAAAGCCGGTGGTACCAAGGACCTGGTTCAAAATGCCGTTGTAGGGGTGCAGGATCCACTTCCACACCACGGTAATGGCCACCGAGCCGGTCACCACCGGCAGGTAGAACACGCAGCGGAAGAAGGAACGGGGCACGGGGTGCATCTTGTAGATGGCAGAGCTCACCCACAGAGAAAAAGCGGTGACCGTGGGCACTGCCACCACCACGATCAGCACGGTATTCAAAAATCCCTTGTGGAAAATGGGGTCCTGGAACAGCTTGATGTAGTTTGCCAGCCCGGCAAAGCCTTTCACGCCGCCCAGGCCGTAGTCCGTCATACTGTAATAGACGCAAATGAACATGGGCACGACCACGAAGGTCACGAAAAACAGCAGGCTGGGCAGCAGGAACAGGTAGGCCGAGATGGTTTCCCGGCGGACCAGGGCCCGGCTCATTCCGGAGCGCGGGGACGGGGCCTTGGCCTTTTTGGGCTTGCTGCCGGCTTCCGCCACTGCAGTATTCTGCGCCATAAATATCTCCCCCTCTTGGTTCTGGATGTTTTTCCGCTGGCTGCGGAAAAAATTGTGCCCGCCCCCTCTCTTCAGGGAGCGGGCACAGAGCGTTCAGATTACATCAGGTTCAATGGACTGATTTCGCTTTGTGTTTGGATCAGCCGATGTTGGCGTTGGCCTGGGCCACATAGTTGTCAGCAGCCGTCTGAACATCAGCGCCGGTGGTCATGATCTCAGCCAGCATGGGCCACCACAGAGCACGCTGCTCGGTCCAGCCGCCGGTCAGGTTGTAGTAACGGCCCAGATAGTTGTTCATCAGGGCGAAGGGAGCGCGGACATCCGCGTCCTCAGCGTCGGCATAAACGTCGCCCCACTCGGAGTGGACGGGGAAGAAGCCGGTGGTCTTCACAGCCTCAACGCCAGCGGTCTGGTCGTTGCAGATGAAGTCGACGAACTTCTTGGCGGCGTCGATCTTGGCCTGGTCGCCATTATCGAAAATGCCGAAGCCGTAGGGGCCGGCCATCTCCAGCTCGGGAGTACCGTCGTCAGAGGGGAAAGCCATGGCGAAGGGGGTGAACTGGGTCTGGGCAGCGTACTGGGAGTAGTTGGAGTAGTTCCAGCAGAAGGAAACCGCGCAGGTCTGGTTGGCAAAAGCCTGCAGCTCGTCGGCAGCGGCGAAGCTGGCGTTGGCGGACATGGAGCCGTTGTTCACCATATCCTGCAGCAGGGTCAGAGCCTTGACGTTGTTGGCGCTGTTGGCGTTGTAGGAGGTGCCGTCCTCAGTGACATAGTAGTCGGAGTACAGGTTGTTCACCAGAGCACGGGTACCCTGGTCGCCGCCCTGGGCGCCGCAGTAGATGATGCCGGGCACGGTCACGTCGATGGTGCCGGCGTTGATGGCGTCGCGGACAGCCTCCATGGCCTTGACAAAGTTGTCAGTGGTCCAGGTGCGGGTCTCCTCGTCGATGTACTGCAGGGCGCCGGCAGCCTCAAAGGCCTCGTAGTTGATGGCCATGCAGTGGGCAGCAGCGCTCAGGGGGTACAGGTAGTACTTGCCGTCCAGCTGAGACACTTCGTTGATGCCCTCGGGAATATCAGAGCCGCTGGCCTCCCACAGGTCGGTCAGGTCCACCATCAGACCTTCACGGGCGTAGTTGCCCACGATACGCTCAGGACCCTCGAAGATGATATCGGGGCCGCTGCCGCCGCTGATGGCGCTGGTCAGCTTCTGGTCGCCGTCCTGATAGTTGATGGGAGTGACGGTCACCTTGATGTCGGGGTTCTGCTCATTAAAAGCAGCGATGAGGGAATCCCAGTTGGAAGCCTCAGTGAAGCCGCCGATGTTGAACGCCCACAGAGAGATCTCAGTGGCGCTGCCGGAAGCACTGGAACCACCGGAAGCAGCACCGCTGGAGCTGCTCTGGGAGGTGCTGGTTTTGCCGCCGCAGGCGGCCAGACTCAGGGTCATCGCCAGAGCGAGACCCAGAGCGAAAATTCTTT
>DBFWXD010000390.1:0-2714 GCA_048215895.1 Eubacteriales bacterium | reverse complement strand
GTCGGCCCAGGCCTTTAAGTAGTCATAGCCCAGGTTCAGGTTGCCGATGGGGCCGCCGGCGGTAGTGATAAACACCAGATGGCGGGCTTTGCACAGCCCTATCTGCTGCCCCTCCTTGGTGTAGCCGAAGGTAACCCCAATGGCGCTGGCCCACTCCAGGTAGACTTTCAGCGCTGCGGGGAAGGTCATGTCCCAGTAGGGGGCGCCCACCAGAATCAGGTCCGCCTGGGCAGCCTCAAAGGCGGGCTGCAGCATGGGATGGTCCTTGTCTGCGGCGGTGAGGGCATCCCGCTCTTCGGCCATCGCCCCGGTGAGAACAGGCAGAGAGGCGGAGGTCAGATCCCGGTGAATGACAGTGTACTGGGGATCGGCAGCGGTGTATTGCTTCAAAAATTCCTGACACAGTTCCAGCGTTCTGGAGCGCTCTGTGCGCATACAGGCGTTGACAAACAGTAGGTTCTTCATGCACAAATTACTCCTTTTCGTTCATGGCCTTTTGGGCCTCCCGGGCGGTTTTGACCAGATACTCCATGGCCTGCCCGGGCCAGCGGCCCACGGCGGTCTCGCCGGTGAGCATCAGGGAGGCGGCGCCGTCCAGAACGCCGTTATAGATGTCACTGACTTCCGCCCGGGTGGGAACGGGGCGCTGCTCCATGGACCAGAGCAGCTGGGTTACCAGACAGAAGGGGCGGCCCGTTTCCCGGCAGCGGCGGGCAATGTCCTTTTGTACTCTGGGGAGCTTCCACAGCGGCATGGAGTTTCCCAGATCGCCCCTGGCGATGCAGATCTCGTCTGACAGGCTGATGATGTCGTCGAGCTGCTCCACACCCTGCTGGCTCTCAATTTTGGCCATAATTTTCAGATGCCCCAGTCCCATGTCGCGGAGGGTCTGGTGCAGAAACTCCAGATCGTTCCGCCCCCGGACAAAGGGCTGGAGAATATGGGTCACACCGAAGTCACCGGCCAGGGCCAGGTTGTCCAGGTCGGCCTGGGTCAGGGTGGGGGCATCCTCTTGCGCGCCGGGCAGAGACATGCTCTTGCGGCTGCGCAGGGCTCCGCCCCGGAGTACCTTGCACAGCAAATTGTTGCGGCTGGCCTTGCGCACCTCAAGGAGCAGAGCGCTGTCATCAATGGAGATTTCCTGTCCCGGCTTGGCGTGCTCCAGAACCGTTTTCGGCACAGGAATGCCGCCGTCGCCCATAAGGACCATGTCGCCGGGTTTCAGGGGAATGGGGTTTGGAAGTTCCCCGATGCGCAGCTCCGGCCCCTGCATATCCAAAATCAGATGGGCGTTTGGCACTCCGGCCCGCTTTGCGGCGGGCCAAAAGCCGTCATTCAGCAGGGAGGTGCACCGGGAAAGGGTGGTGTGGGAGAGATTCAGCCGGGCACCGGTCATACCGGCCCGAAACATATGATCCAGGACAGCCGGCTTGGTGCACGCGCTGCCCAGCGTGGCATAAAATTCCATTTCCTACCGCTCCTTGTTACGAATTACCATCTACATTATTATGCAGGGTAATTTCTCGGAAGTCAATGATGGGAAAGGGATTGTCTTTTTTTCAGATTTCTTGTATAGTAGGGGCAAGAACAGGAGGGATGTCATGCGCGTCATGGCGGTTGACTATGGAGATGCCCACACCGGAGTGGCAATATCCGACCCCACCGGACTGCTGGCGGGCACCGTTACCACCATCCACAGCCGAAAGGCCGAGGTGGTGCTGGAGGAGCTGGCCAAGCTGGTGAAGGAGTACCAGGTGGAGAAGCTGGTGATGGGCTTTCCGCGGAATATGGACGGCACGGAGGGGCCTCGTGCCCAGCTCTACCGGGAGTTTGCTGCCCGGCTGGAGGAGTGCACGGGAATGGCGGTGGTGCTGTGGGATGAGCGGCGCACCACTGTGGATGCCCACCGAATCCTCTTTGAGGCGGGAAAGAACGCCAAAAAGCGAAAGAAAACCGTGGACGCGGTGGCGGCATCTCTGATTTTGGAGGGATATCTGACGTTCCAGCGCCAGAAAAACCGTTGAAGGAGGAAACGACATGCTGTTTCTCAACGTGATTTACACCATGAAGCCCGGTATGCGGGATACATTTCTAAAGGAGGTCCAGAATCAGGGGGTTCTGGATGCCGTGCGGGGAGAGGACGGCTGCCTCCAGTATGCTTACTACATCCCTGCCCAGGAGGATAACACCCTGCTACTGGTCGAGCATTGGCGGGACCGGGAGGCCCAGCAGATTCACCAGAGAGCTCCCCATATGGCCAAGCTGGTCAAGATCAAGGAGCTGTGTGTGACCGACACCAAGCTGATATCCGGTATTGCCGAGGAGTGAGTAAGCTTCTCCGGCGGGAATATTTGTGAGGAGGATATGAAAGTATGGAGATCAAAACGGTCTGGGCCGTCTATTTCAGCGGCACCGGAACCACAGAGAAGGTAGCTACCCATTTGGCGAAAGCCATTGCCCAGGGACTGGGCGCGGAGTATAAGGCCCATGATTATACCCAGCCCGCCGGCCGGGCCAATGAGCTGAACTTCGGTCCGGAGGATCTGGTGGTGCTGGGCACGCCCGTCTATGCCGGCCGGGTGCCCAACCTGCTGCTGCCCTTTGTCCAGAACAGCATTCATGGCCAGGGGACCCTGGCCGTTCCCGTGGTGCTCTACGGCAACCGGAACTTTGACGACGGGCTGATGGAGCTGCGCAACGTGATGGCGGGCAAC
>DBFWXD010000039.1:0-1781 GCA_048215895.1 Eubacteriales bacterium | reverse complement strand
CTGTTATAATGGGGGAAAATTGTCGAAGCATGGGAAGGAGGAATCCATATGAACGACAATATGTCCGGCGGAGACCGGAAGCAAACCAAAAACTGGATGGGAATTACCGCGCTGATTTTGGCCGTACTGGCCGTTGTGTTGGCGGGTTCGGCTTTGTATCTGGTCCTGAGAGAGGAACTGACTCCAGAGCCGGAAACCTTCCAATATGGCGATCAGACGCTGGTGGCCATGGAGGGAATGCCCCGCAATCCATATAGCCGCGAGGACTTTTCTGTGGATGAAAATGGGCGGATCACCTATGAAAAAGACGGTATCCAGGCCAAAACCGGTGTGGATGTGTCCTTTTACCAGCAGGATATTGACTGGCAGGCGGTAGCGGCGGACGGCATTGACTTTGCCATCATCCGTCTGGGCTACCGGGGCTACACCGAGGGCGGACTGATGATGGACGAGCGCTTTGAGACCAATGTCCAGGGTGCGCTGGACGCGGGACTTGAGGTGGGCGTGTACTTCTTCTCCCAGGCGGTTACCCCCCAGGAGGCAGAGGCGGAAGCGGCCTTTGTCCTCAATGCCATTGAGGATTATGAGGTCACCGGCCCCATTGCCTTTGACTGGGAGCCCATCACCTCCGGTCAGAATGCGCGTACCGATGGGCTTACCGGCGAAATGCTTACCCAGTGCGCCGATGCCTTCTGTGCCAAGGTGGCCCAGGCGGGCTATGAGCCTGCAGTCTACTTCAATCAGGACCTGGGGTATCTCCACTACGATCTGCGAGAGCTCACAGACTATACCCTGTGGCTGGCCGAGTATGACCAGAAGCCGGACTTTTACTACCACTTTGACTTGTGGCAGTATACCCACACGGGAACTGTGGCAGGCATTGAGGGAAATGTAGACCTGAATCTGATGTTTGGGTAAGGAAAATGCCCTGCAAAGCTGTGTACAACACAGCTTTGCAGGGCTTCTTTTTTAAGCTTATCCATCAAAGATCGATGTCGATCTCGTACTTGTCATGAATGAGCACATAATTTACATGATGCTTTTGGGCAAGCGCCAAGACTTGTGCATTGTCTTCCAACAGAGTTTCCACGGTGCAGCCGTCGCTGAGACGATATTCTATCACATTGGAATAGGCTTTGATATCGGCAAAATGCTGTCTGATATAATCTTCACTCATGACAAGGCAATAGTATTTTATATGGGAGAGGTATTCCGGCTCAAAGTCTTTGGACCAGTCGAAGGGAATGTAGCAGCCCTCAAGAATCAGATTTTGCCCGTTCTCTATGGCAGTTTTGATCATTTCACGAAGAATTGGCCACAGATAGTCTGTGAGTGCAGAATCTTCTTCCGGCGTCAGTTTCGTATAGCCGCTGCGAATGAGGCCCATTTTCAAGTGGTCGATGGATAAATAAGGAATCCTATGCTGTTCCAGCAGCCTTTGTGCAAGCGCCGTTTTTCCGGTGTGAGATGCTCCTGTGATTAAGACGACCATGGTTTTCACCTGCTCTGTATGTTGGTTCTCTTGTTTTTGAATAGGATACCATAAAAGGTATTTGCAGCGCTACATTTTGACGGCGGTTTTATATGGTTCCGCACAGATAAAAATGCCCGCCAGGCTCAGCAATCAAGAGTCTGGCGGGCATCAGATTTAGCTTATTCCCATTCGACAAATTCAAGTATATGAGGAAGTATTTCTCTTGAATCTACAGGTAAAGTATTCGCAAATTTGTTAATATTTTACCTGCTATTTTCGGCTGTCAATTTTCTTAGTATCAAAATAG
>DBFWXD010000389.1:0-3444 GCA_048215895.1 Eubacteriales bacterium | reverse complement strand
CCTGAAGATGCGGGACGATGTGGGAAACGAGAGCCTGACCGTCAGCGCCCAGATTACCCTCAATACCTCTGTCCCTGTGGTGACGGTGACCGGGCCGGATCGGAGCAAAATTTCCACCGAAGATGGGTTTGACCAGTCGGTCTTCCACTTCAGTGCAGACGTGCCCTTTGAGGCGTACAAGGTCTGTGTGGTTCCCACGGTGAGTGCGCAGCAGGAGGAGGGAACTCCCATACCCACGGAGGGAGGCTCCCAAAACACCAGCGGGGAAGCGGGCGGATATCCTGCCTCCGCCAACATGGAAGTGACCATTACCGGTGCGGACCTGGAGCGCGTGAGTCCGGGCGACGGGGTTAAGGTGATCAAAGTATTTGTACGCAACGCGTCCGGCATCTGGAGTGTGGTGTGATGGCGGCACCGGAGATTTTGTACTCCGTCTCGGGGGAGCGGCTGTCCGCTGTGGAGGGCTTTGACCGGATTATGGTTACGGTCCAGGCGGACCTGCCCTGCCGGAGCTTGGAGTGTCGGGCTACAAAGGTCGGGGAGGACTATGGGGTGGGAAAGGGCGTGCTGCTGGCGTCCTTTTCCGCCACCCCGGCCGGGACGCCCCGGACCTTTGAACTCTATGACGATTTCCTGCTCCGGGGCGACGGGCCGTATCGGATTTCGCTGTTTGCCCAGGGAGAGGACGGCAGCTGGAATGACAATCACCCCTATATTCCGGTGGGAGAGGGGAGTTACAGGACCGCGGATCAGGCGGTCTATTTGTGCATGAGGGAGTGAAAGCATGGCGGAGGGCTATAACGGTGCCTTTACCGGCGCGCAGATTGATGAGGCAATCGGTAAGATTCGAAATAAAAATTTGCCTGCCGATGGGGTGTTATTTTCAGATGGAGAGAGTTTTCAGGAGAAGTATGACCGCGGTCAGCTGACCGGACCCCAGGGAATTCCCGGAGAGATTGGGCCGCAGGGAGCTCCGGGCGAGCAGGGCCCCCAGGGCGAGCGGGGCCCTCAGGGCGAACAGGGACCCCAAGGCGAACAGGGACCTCGGGGAGAAACCGGCCCCCAGGGAGAGGAAGGTCCTCAGGGAGAAGCAGGTCCCCAGGGGGAGCAGGGAACTCAAGGTCCCGCGGGACAGGATGGAAAGAGCGCTTATCAGGGCGCGGTGGAAAAAGGGTATACCGGTACCGAAGAGGAGTTTCACGAAGCCCTGGCGGCCGTGGGGCGGATGGACTCCTTTGCCGCGGCCTTTGACGCCTCAGACTGGACGGCAGGCAGCGGAGAGTATACCCTCACCTATCCTTTGTTGAGCGGCAATGTGACGGGGGCCGTGGTGACGTGCCGGGTGGCCGCGTTGGCAGGCGGCATGTATCGGGAGAACGTGTGGGCGGCCAGAGAGACCTACGCGACCATTTCCGGCAATGGCGAGCTTGTGCTCCACGTTGCCGGAAGCGGCGGCTATGCCGGAACAGTGTCGGCGGTGGTATGGAAGAGCTCCGGAATGGAGCAAAAATGAACGATGTAAGGAGAGAAGATAGGATGGAGACCATTGAAACCTGGAAGGCCGTGTTTGCGGCTGTGGTCGGGCTGCTGACCGGGCTTTGGGGCTGGATGGGCTGGCTGGTGGTAGGCTGGGTAGCCGTTATGCTTTTGGACTATGTGACCGGTTCTGCCGCTGCGGCCAAGGCGGGGGACTGGTCCAGCGCCCGGGCCAGAGAGGGAATCTGGCATAAGGCTGGAATGATTGTGGTAGTTCTGGTGGCGGCTGGAGCGGATATTCTGATGGCGCTGCTGCTGGAGCGTCTGCCGGAAGCTGCGCTGCCCTTTGACTATCCGGGCCTGATCTGCCCCGTGGTGCTGGTCTGGTATGTGATCAGTGAGCTGGGCAGCATTACGGAAAATGCTGTGGATATGGGAGCTCCGGTGCCCGGCTGGTTGAGCAAGCTGCTGCTGGTCAGCAAACAGGCCATCGACCGGGCTGGGGAGCAGCTGGTAAATGAGGAAGAGGAACAATAAACGAGGCGGGAAGAGAGGAGTGCTGAAATGCTGATCTGTCTTGACGCAGGCCACTATTTGGGCACGCCGGGAAAGCGCTGCCTGAAGAAAATCGACCCTCAGGAGACGAGGGAATGGGTCCTTAACGCCAGAGTGGCGGACAAGGCGCAGCAGCTGCTGGAGGCCTATGACTGCAAGACCATGCGGGTGGATGACGTAACCGGACGGGAGGAGGTCACGCTCTATGAGCGGGTGCGGGCGGCAAACCGGGCCGGGGCGGACCTCTACTTGTCCATTCACCACAATGCGGGGATCAACGGCGGCTCCGGCGGAGGAATTGTGGTCTATGTCTGTCCGGGAGCGGATGGAACCTCCAAAGTGGTGCAGCGGGCGGTCTATCAGCACACAGTGGCACAGACCGGGCTGAAAGGCAACCGGGCAAACCCTATGCCGGAAGGAAACCTGTATGTATTGAACGCCACCGCCATGCCCGCAGTGCTGGGGGAGTTCGGATTTATGGATTCCACCACCGATACGCCCCTTATTTTGACGGAGACCTTTGCCGATCAGCTGGCTCGGGGAATTGTGGAGGCATTGGTGGAGGTGTATGGGCTGAAGGAGGTGGAAACCGTGACCTATGAGCAGTGGAAGAGTTTTATGAAGCGTTACCAGCAGGAACAGGAGCAGCTCCCGCCCAGCGATTGGGCCCAGGAGGGGCTGGCCCAGGCCAAGGCCCGTGGCATCACCGACGGGACCCGGCCTCAGAGCGAGGCCACCCGGCAGGAGGTGGCGCTGATGATCAACGCCGCCCTCAAATAAAAAGAAAGGCACGCTAAGAGCGTGCCTTTCTTTTTGCGCGGAAATGATAAACTCGAATCTGTGACCTGAATCATTGGAGGGGGTAACTCGCCGAACGGGGAAGGATAGCAAAAGAGCCACACCTTTTGGTGTGGCTCTTCGCATTGTGGTGGAGACAACAGAACTCGAATCTGTGACCTTCCGCGTGTGAGGCGGACGCTCTACCGGCTGAGCTATGCCTCCATATAAACGGCTGAGAAAAGGTGGTGACCCGGACGGGACTCGAACCCGTGTTGCCGCCGTGCCTCATATATCCCCAAAAGCATTGAAATACAGTATTTTCGACCTTTATTGTACTACTTTTTTCAAAGAGAATCAAGAGAGAGTGCAATCTGTTTGACACTTTCTTGACACAGTCAGTCCGATGAATGGAACAGCTAAAGTACTTTCCTGATAAGTATCTGTTGACATTTTGTTGACACTTTGTTGACACAATCTGTCCGATAAATGGGACAGGTAGAGAAAATACCGGGGAGAATAAATGACAGCAAAGATCAGCGTGTCATTGTCAACAAAAATCTAAGGCAACCAGCGCCGGAGGTATGGTCATTTTTTTAGTGTAACTTCCGAAAAAGAAAAGGAGTGTATATTCAC
>DBFWXD010000388.1:0-7774 GCA_048215895.1 Eubacteriales bacterium | reverse complement strand
CGCCCATTTTGATGCCGCCAAGATCGCTCAGACCATGGTTATGTTCGGCATGGGCGCCTCCTTTATGGCTCTGTTCGCCCGTGTGGGCGGCGGCATCTTCACCAAGGCCGCCGCCCACACGGGCGAACAGAGCCATAAAGGAGGCGCCCATGCCGAACATAACCATGGTCTGAGCGATCTTGGCGGCATCAAAATGGGCGATGTACTTCAGAATGTGGAACCAGACGGAGATGTCCAGAAGACCCAGGCCCACCACGGTAAAGCCCATGACCGCGCCGGAGGAGAAGGCCACGTTGAGGCCCTTGTTCAGGCTCTCGCTGGCGGCCTGAGCGGTGCGGGCGTTGGCGGAGGTGGCGATCTTCATGCCCACAAAGCCAGCCAGGGCGGAGTAGATGCCGCCGGTGAGGAAGGCGAAGGGGATAAACCAGTTGTCCAGCATCTGGAAATAGGCCAGGGCCAGCAGCACCAGAAAGACCACAAAGAAGACCTTGGCCACCGTGGCGTACTGGTGGCGTAAGTAGGCGTTGGCGCCTTGGCGGATGGCCGCGGCGATTTTTTTCATCGTGTCGTTCCCTTCAGAGAAGGAGAGAACTCTGCGGCTCTGGAAGAGGGCGAAGAGTAGGGCTGCCAGGGCCCCGGCAAGTCCGATCCAGAAGAATTGATCCATGGCTTTACACGCTCCTTAGCAATGATGAAGTGATATTGACCAAATATTATGTGAATTTGGTCCACTTATATGTGAACATTTTACCACAATGTGGGAAAAATGCAAGAACATAATTGAGTCCCGTAAAATATCAGGCCCTTTCTGCCTCAGCCTTTTCAATATAAAGGGAAACGCGGAGTGTGCAAAAAATTATTCAGAATAGAAAAATACCCCCTCCATCGGGAGGGGGTATTGGTATAAAACGAACAAAGTCTCAGGTTCTGCGCCAGGCAGTGGGGCTGAAGAGAATGAGAATGGGGAAAATCTCCAGACGCCCGGCGATCATGCAAAGGGACATGACGCCCTTGGTCAGGGCGGAGAAGGAGGAGAAGTTGCCCGTGGGGCCGATCAGCTCCAGGCCGGGACCCACGTTGCTGACGCAGGTGAGGGAGGCGCTGAAGGAGACGGCGAAGGAATTGCCGTCCAGGGAGATGATGAGGGCGGCGCCGAAGACCAGGAACACATAGGCCCCCACAAAGACCAGCAGGGAGTGGAGGGTGTCCTCGCTGACCACCTTGCCGTCCAGCTTTACCACCTCCACGGAGCGGGGGTGGGTGATGTGGTGCAGGTCCCGGCGGATGGAGCGCAGGAGGGTGAGAATCCGGGAGCACTTCATGCCGCCGCCGGTGGACCCGGCGCAGGCTCCGCAGAACATCAGCAGAATCAGAATCATCTGGGAGAACTGGGGCCAGAGCACATAGTCCGCCGTGGCAAAGCCGGTGGTGGAGATGATGGAGGCCACCTGGAACACCGCGTAGCGCAGGCTCTCCCATACGCTGGTGTAGACGCCCAGGTTGGCCAGGGCGATGAGAATGGTAGCTCCGGACACCACCAGGAAGAAAAAGCGCAGCTCGTCGCTCTCCAGAGCCTCCTTCCACCGGCGGGTGAGCAGGAGGAAGTAGACGGCAAAGTTCAGGGAGAAGAGCAGGATGAACACGGTAATGATCATCTCAATGGCCACGCTGCCATAGGCGCCCACGCTGGCGTTCCGGTTGGAGAAGCCGCCGGTGCCCGCGGAGGAGAAGGCGTGGATGAAGCAGTCGTAAAGGGGCATGCCCGCCAGCTTCAGACAGACAATCTCCAGGGCGGTGAGGGCGAAGTACATGCTGTACAGAATTTTGGAGGTCTGGGACTGCTTGGGCACCAGCTTGGAGAAGACGGGGCCCGGGGTCTCCGCCTGGGTGAGGTAGTGGGAACGGATGCCCATGGTGGGCACAATGGCGGTGGCCAGCACCAGCACGCCCATGCCGCCCAGCCAGTGGGTGAAGGAGCGCCAGAAGAGGATGCCCTTGGGCAGGGATTCAATGTCCGTGAGGATGGAGGCGCCGGTGGTGGTAAAGCCCGAGCAGGACTCAAAGATGCAGTCCCTGGGGGTGGCGAAGTAGCCGCAGAACAGGAAGGGCAGCGAGCCCACGAGTCCTGTGATGATCCAGATGAGGCCCACGGCCACAAAGCCCTCCCGGGTAAAGAACTGCCGGCTGCGGCAGGGCAGGGCGGACAGGCCCAGGCCGCACAGGGCCACAATGGCAATGGTCAGCAGGAAGGGGGTGGGGTCCTCCCGGTATAAGAGGGCTACCAGCAGGGGCAGCACCAGGGCCACGGCCTCCACCAGGAGGATGCGGCCGATCAGCTTTAAGACCAGCTTGATGTTCATGCCCCTGTGCCTCCCGAGGGCACCACAAAGCCCGAATCATCGTCATAGATGTCGTTAAGGTCCAAAATACCGCCGCCCCGGGCGATGATGATGACGGAATCCTCCTCCTGAAGGCAGGAGGAGCCCTCGGGGATGATGATTTCTCCGCCCCGGACGATTACGGCCAGCAGGACCTCCGGCTTGAGGCGCAGGTCCTTCAGGGGGGTGCCCAGATGGTGGGTAGTGGGGCCGACGGTGAATTCCATGGCCTCGGCCGAGCCGTCGGCAATGCGGTGCAGGGAATTCATAACGCTGCCCTGGGAATTTTCCATGCCGCGCACCCGGTGAAGAATGTGGGAGGCGGTGATGAACTTGGGGGAGATGACGCTGTCCAGACCCAGGGAGCGGACAATGCCGGCGTAGTTCTGGCGGTTGCACTTGGTGACCACCTTGGGAAGCCCCTTCTGCATGGCATACAGGGAGATGATGAGGTTATCCTCGTCCCGGTCGGTGAGGGCCACAAAGGCGTCGGCCTTGGAGAAGTTTTCCGAGTCCAGCACCTCCGAATCGGTGCCGTCTCCGCAGATGACCATGGCCGAGGGGAAACGCTCGCTGATCAGGCGGCAGCGCTCCTCGCTGCGCTCCACAATTTTGAAGCGGATGCCGGAGGAGGAGAGCAGCTTGGCCAGATACATGGAAATCTTGCCGCCGCCCACCAAAAAGACCTGCTTCACCTTGGGGGCGTAGCGGCCCAGCAGGTGGAAGAACTGGTCCATTCCGTCGGGCCGGCCCACCAGATAGAGCTTGTCGTTTGCCTGGGGGACGTAGGAGCCGTTGGGGATGAAGACCTTGCCGTCCCGGTCGGCGGCGCAGAACAGCAGCGAGAGCTTTTTTACCTGGGGGGAGAGTGTGTGGATGGGCTTGCCCACCAAAAAGTCCCCCTCCTGCAGGCGCACGCCCATCAGCTCCACGCGCCCGCGGCAGAAGGTCTCGATGTTGGCGGCGGCGGGGAAGCGCAGCAGGCGGAAGATCTCAACGGCGGTGGTGTTTTCGGGGTTGATGACCATGTCGATCTTCAGGTTGCGGCGCAGGTCCGCCAGGCTGCTGGTATACTCGGGGTTGCGGATTCGGGCGATGGTGTACCCCACGCCCAGGCTCTTGGCGGTGAGGCAGCAGACCATATTCACCTCGTCGGAGCTGGTGGCAGCCACCAGCAGGTCGGCACTGTCCACCCCCGCTTCCCGCAGGGTGGCCACAGACACGCCATTGCCCCGGACGGTCATCACGTCCAGCTGGTCGCCCGCACGGCGCAAAATGGCCTCGCTCTGGTCCACAATGGTGATGTTGTGCTCCTCCAGCACCAGCTGCTCGGCCAAAGAAAAGCCGACCTTTCCGCAGCCAACGATTACGATATCCATGTCGCAGGAGATCCTTTCTATTGTAAATTAAATTGTCATTTTATGTTAAACAGTCCACTCTCCGTGGACAATGCCTACCAGCATCCAGCCGGAGTCCTCCAGGGTGAAGACCAGCTTCAGAGAGGACCAGTCCAGCCCGTCGTTCTGGGGGTCGGCGCTGGGCAGACAAAAATCCACAAAGCGGCAGCCGGGGTATTCCTCGGTGAGGTTTTCCAGGGCGTTGCCGGTGGTGATGATCTGATCCACCCCGATCATGGAGGCCTGGGTGTAGTCGGTGTTGTAGACGTACCGGGCGAAGTATTGCTCCATGGTCATTTTAATGGGGTTGCCCCGGCCGTCTTCAAAGCCCCAGGTGTATACATTTTTGTCCGTGGACAGAGCCTGCACCTGCGCGGGGGTAAAGGTGAGGTCAGAGTCGAAGTTCACCGTGGAGTAGGGGGTGAAGGTGACACCCCGGGTGGGGTGGACATATTTGGACACGGTTGCGTAGTCCTTTTGGCGCAGGGCCTGGTTGACCACGCAGGCGGTGTTGAGCAGAGGGAAATTATCTCCATAGACGGGGGTGCTGGAGCTGGAACCGGCAGAGGAAGATGCGGAGCCGGAGTTGGAACCGGAGCCCGAGGGCGCCAGACTGGTGAAGGTCATGGTACCTGCGTCGGCGGTGGCGGGCTTGCCGGGGCTCAAGTTGACGGGGACGAGCACGCCCAGCAGCAGGCCGATGAGCAGGCAGAGAATACAGGGAAAAAGCAGGGAACGTTTCATGATATGCCTCCTAGTAGGGGGTAAAGGGAACAAAATCCCATTGCTTGCCAATGGGGTGACCATTATTATACAATAAGACGGTCCTATATGCAAGCATTCCCGCAAAATGCACACAGAATCGAAACACCGTGGGGAGCTTTCTTGTGAAACTTTCAAACTTGTGGTATGATGATAGAAAAATCCCTCCCCCCTCGGGGCGGGAAAACAGGAGGCAAAACCATGAACGAGCAGCAGCGTGACAAGCAGTTTCATATCCAGTGTGCCCGGGGCGAGGTTGGGCACTACTGTATCCTCCCCGGGGACCCGGGCCGGTGTGAGGCCATTGCAAAGTATTTTGACGAGCCGGTGCATGTCCAGTCCAACCGGGAGTACACCACCTACACCGGAAAGCTTCTGGGGGAGAAGGTGAGCGTGGTCTCCACGGGCATCGGCGGCCCCTCCGCCGCCATCGCCATGGAGGAGCTGTGCAACATCGGGGTGCACACCTTCATCCGGGTGGGCACCTGCGGAGGCATCGAGCTGGGCGTGCAGAGCGGCGATGTGGTGGTGGCCACCGGAGCGGTGCGCATGGAGGGCACCAGCCGGGAGTACGCGCCCATCGAGTGGCCCGCGGTTCCCGACTTTCAGGTGACCTGCGCCCTGAGTACCGCCTGCCAGCGGCTTGGTCTCTCCTGGCATGCGGGGGTGGTCCAGTGCAAGGATTCCTTCTACGGGCAGCACTCCCCCGGCCGTATGCCTGTGAGCGGCGAGCTGCTGGAGAAGTGGGAGGCCTGGAAGCGCCTGGGTGTGCTGGCCAGCGAGATGGAGTCCGCCGCCCTCTTTGCCGTGGCCGCCTCCCGGCGGGTGCGGTGCGGCTCGGTGTTCCATGTGATCTGGAACCAGGAGCGGGAGAAGGCGGGGCTGGATCAGAAGGAGTCGTACGACACCGACGCGGCCATCCGCGCGGGCGTGGAGGCCCTGAAGCTGCTGATTTTGAAGGACCTGGAGAAATAACCCCAATGGGAGCCGGAACAGGCTCCCATTTTTTTAAGGAAAAAATTATTGACAAACGATAATTTACTTGGTACACTCAAGATGAAATTATTGTTTTACGATAATTAGGAGGGCGCTATGAAACAAAAACTTTGGTTGGTCCCCACCGGGGCGCTTCTGGGTCTCGGGTGCGGAGGACTGGTGCAGACGCTGGGGAGCGGGAGCGTAAAAGGCCGGGCCGCTTGGCTGCTGGCCCTGGGAGAGGGGCTGCGGGAGCTGTCCCTGTCCGGCTTCTGGGGAAATCTGGCGGCCTGGGGGATTGTGCTGCTGGTGTCCGCCCTGCCCGTGGCGGCGCTGATCCTGCTGGACGGGAAGCGCCGGGCGGCGGACGAGTGGCTGCTGGGGCTGATGTCCCCGGTGCTGCTGGCCAGCTTCTGGCTGCTGGTCAACCCCACCCACATGGGCTGGATGGTGCGGGAAATTTTCCCGGTGGCCGCCGGCTGGACCCTCCTTTCCATGGCGCTGGCCTTTGTGGCATTGCGGCTGCTGCGCGCCCTGGAGGAGGCGTCCCGGGAGAAGCTGGCCCGGGCCTTTGCGCTGCTGCTCTATGCCTGCGCTGCCCTGACGGCCTTTGCCGCCGCCTTGGGCCAGGTGCTGGAGGGGAAGGAGCAGTGGGCAGAGGTGGTGGCCGGCAACACCAATCCGGGGAGTCTGACCCCGCTGATGATTCTCCTGCTGTGCCTGCTGAGTGCCGCTCCGGGTCTCCTCTCCGCCCTGACCATGCTGTGGGGGGCAGATCTGGCCCTGGCCCTGGGGCGGGAGGACTTTGACGAAGCGGGTGTGGCGCTGTGTGAGCGCACGGCCCTCGCCTGCCGCATGGTGGCCCAGGCCACGGTGGTGCTGGCGGTGTCGGGCAACCTCATCCAGCTGGCCCTGCTGGAGCAGCTGCGCGCCACCCACTTCTCTTTGACGATGCCGCTGGTTTCCCTGCTGCTCTCGGTGGGGCTGATGCTCCTGTGCCGTCTGCTTCAGCGGGGGCAGGAGCTGCAACAGGACAGCGATTCAATTATATAAGGAGAATCGAACCCGTGGCGCGGCCACTGGTTCGAGAAGGATTGCACGCAAGATGGGCTTCGATTCCTACGGAAAAGTCAGCCCATCTTGCGCGAGAAGAGTCATTTCCCAGGTACACGCCCTGGGAAATGACGGATTCAAATTGATTCCGCCGCCTCCGGGCGTCGGACCTCCTTGCAGGAGGGCCTTTTAGGGAAGACTGGGGGGAACAAAGAAATGGCCATTCGGGTCATGCTGGGGGATTTGTTAAAGGAGCGGGGGATGACCTCCAAGGAGCTGTGTGCCAAAGTGGGCATTACCGAGGCCAACCTCTCCATCCTCCGTTCGGGCAAGGCCAGCGGCGTGCGTTTTCACACCATCAACAAGATCTGCTACTATTTAAATTGTGACGTAGGGGACATCCTGCGCTTCGACGGACGATTGGAGGACGGCGATGAAGAACCTTTGGAGTAAAAAGTGGACCCGGGTGCTGGTGCTGGTTGTGCTGTGCGGCGTGCTGGCCCTGGCGGTGGACGCGGCGGGCGGCACGCTGGCCCAGCCGGAGCGGAAGGCTGTGGAGGAGGACAAGTTTATCGGCTACCAGCTGGTCTTTGAGCGTATCTCCGGGGAGTGGGAAGAGATCACCCGGGACTATTCCGGCTGGGTGGACTATGGGACGGAGAATGTGGAGCTGGACGGCCTGGGGACGGTGGCCTTTGCCCAAAAGATCCTCATCGGGGAATATGACGAGGCGAAAAGCCGCTATGTGTTCCCCGGCCGGGAGGGCTTCAACTGTTTTTGTGCCATCCGGGACCTGGAGGGCGGAAAGCACTATACCGGCTATACCGACATGGCGGATGTGCATACCAAGGTGGGAGATACGGAAACTTCCATCAGCGGCACGGTATACTTCGGGCCGCCGCTGGACGACACCAACTGGAACACCCAGAACTACGACTACGGCTGGACGGCCTATCCGGTCTATCAGATGGAGGACGGCACCGTCTATCTGGGCGACGGCGGCAACAGCTACGGAGGCATGGGCGGCTTTACCATTTCCACCAAGGAGACCTACACCGAGACGGTGGACGGGGAGGAGCAGACCACCTCCTTTGAGGTGTCGGTGACCATGGAGGCGGTGGAGCGGGTCCTGGAGTTTGCCGTCACCTGGTTTGACGGGGAAAACCGGCCGGTGGGGGAGCAGACCATCCCAATGGAGCAGCTGGGGGA
>DBFWXD010000387.1:0-6247 GCA_048215895.1 Eubacteriales bacterium | reverse complement strand
TTCCTATGGAATAACCATAGCGAAAATGGCCGAATTTGTCAATTATCCCTGGCGGGCGGGGGCGTTTTTCCGACGACTGGAGCCGTGTTGGCTGGACAACCGCTTTTTGCCGCCCTTCGGCCCATAATAAGATCAGCCAATCGATTTGGCCTTTCGAATTTGTTCGTCAATAAGGAGGAACTATTATGAACCTGTGGAAAAAAGGACTCGCACTCAGCCTGGTGCTGGGGATGGCAGCGGGCATGGTTTTTACCAGTGGAGCGGAATCCACCAGCATTCCCCTGGACAGCAGTACATTCCCCGATCCGGCCTTTTTAAGCTGGGTCCAGCAGAAGGATACGGATGGAGATGGGTTTCTGTCGCAGTCGGAGCGGGATGCCGTCACCGAAATGGACCTTCGCAAGAAGGGCATCCAGGACCTGAGCGGTCTGGAATGGTTCGACCGGCTGGAAAAACTAAATTGCAGTGAAAACGATTTGAGTTCCCTGGAGCTGGCTGATGTTCCGGCCCTCACGTCGCTGACCTGCAACGAAAATCCCAGGCTGTCCAGCCTGGATCTGAGCGGCGCGCCCGCCCTGGAGCAGCTTTCCTGCTTTCACTCCAATCTCTCCCAGCTGGATCTGCACGACGTCCCCGACCTTATGTACCTCGCCTGGGGCGGAAGCCCACTGGACGAGCTGGATCTGAGCGGAAACCCAGAGCTGCACACGCTGCATGTGCTGGGGGGAAACCTGACCCATGCGGATTTGTCCCACAATGAGAAGCTGGATACCCTGCTGTGGAATCACACCTGGATTGAGACACTGGATCTGTCCCATCAGCGGGAGCTTACCTTTCTCAACTGCACGGACAATCATCTGACCTCGTTGGATCTCAGCGGAAACGAGAAGCTGGAAGCGGTCTACGCCGGGAATAACCGGCTGCTGGCCATCCAAATGCCGGAGGGCGTGGAGCCCTACTGCGACCTGACAGGGCAGCGCCCTGCGTCCTATCAGCTGCCCGAGGGGGAAAACGGCTTCCAGCTCAGCGAGCTGGTGCCCTGGATGAATGCCGAACCCATCAGCGAGCTGAGCGGTGGAACCCTGGAGGGAGACCGTGTCCAGCTGGACGCGCCGAACGCAACCGTTACATACCGCTATACCGATGGCGTGGCCGTATTGGATGCCACCTTGTCGGTCACAGGAGAAAACGGCTGGCAGGTACCCCTGCACATGGACAGCTGGACCTATGGAGAGCCAGCTGCCACGCCGGAGGCAAAACCGGCCTTTGGAACTGTGGAATTTTTCTATGGACCGTCCCCGGAGGGACCGTTTCAGTCTGAACTTCCCACCATTGCGGGCACCTGGTATGTTCAGGCCAAAGTGGAGGGAACCGCTCAGTATGATGGACTGGAGGCGGTAGCTGTGTTCCGGATTGCACCCGCCGTCCCGGATTATTCTGCTCCCGGCCATAAGACGGCCACTTATGGGGATTACCTGGCCAACGTCTCTCTGGAATCTGGATTTTTCTGGGAAAACGGAAGCCTGCGGGTGGGAGACGCCGGGGAACAGACACACTATGTGTTTTATGTGCCGGAGGACATCGTGGACTACCAGGTGGTGCAGCATATCGATGTGTCTATGACGGTTCTGCCCTATGACGGGACCCTGCTTCCCATCCCGACCATCTCCGACCGGGCAGAGGCGGAGCGCCTGGTGATCCGGCACGGCGACTGGGTGTTGGAGCCGGGAACGGATTATGTGACGGAATTTGTACCGGAAGGGGAGACGGTTCAGTTTATCATCCGCTTTCAGGGGAACTATATGGGTACGGTGATTCGAACTTTTTCGGAGGATAGCGAGGCCGGGACCGGAAGCGGCGGCGGAAGCAGCGGCGGCGGAGGGGAGAGCGTGCGTCCCACCATCCCCATCTATGCCAAGGCCACAGCCGGGGGAACCATTACGCCTGAGGGGACACTGTGGGTGTACCGGGGAGAGACGCCCCGCTTCACCATGCGGGCCGATGAGGGCTACCGGCTGAAGGACGTCCTGGTGGACGGGAAATCCGTGGGCAGCGACCGGACCTACCGGTTTGACCCTGTGTCCAAAAGCCACACCATATCTGCGGAATTTGTCCCTCTGGACGCGCTGCCCTCTCCGGAGGACACCGGTGTGGCAGACGATTTGGATACCGAGACCCACAATGTCTTTCTCACCGGTTATCCCGGCAACTACTTTGGGCCGGACGACTCCCTGACCCGGGCGCAGGCGGCACAGATCTTCTACGCTCTGCTGCGCGACCAGAATGTACCCATAACGACGGGCTTTTCCGATGTGCCCGACGACGCCTGGTATGCCAGGGCGGTCAATACCCTGGCCTCTCTGGGGAAGGTGTCCGGTGTGGGAGAGAATCAGTTTCTTCCGGAGCAGGCCATCACTCGTGCGGAGTTTGTGACTATGGCCATGGGGTTTGCGGACCTTGTATCCCACCCGGACAGCACATTCCCCGATGTAGAACCGGAGGATTGGTATTACAAAGCGGTGATGAGCGCGGCGGATTACGGCTGGATCTCCGGCTATCCGGATGGAAGCTTTGGTCCGGACCGCCTGGTTACCCGTGGGGAAGCGGCAGTCATGCTCAACCGCATGCTGGACCGCCGGGCCGACCGGGATTTCCTGGACAGCCATGCAGGAGTCACAAGGTTCCGGGATGTGCCGGAATCCCACTGGGCCTTTGCGGAGATCTGCGAGGCGGCCAACGCCCACAGCTATCAGCGCCTTGATGGGGAAGAGGTGTGGACCGGCCTGCGCTGAAAAAGAAAATTCCACTTCGTTGTGTGGACAACCTACTTAAATCACCCTATGGGCTATGATAGGTACATAGGGACAACCTAAATCAGTTCTATGATGGGACTACTTATCAGGAGGTACGATTATGTACTATACCAATGGAAATTACGAAGCATTTGCCCGCCCCCGCAAACCCAAAGACGTGGACACCAAGTCCGCATGGCTGGTTGGTTCCGGCCTGGCCAGCCTGTCGGCTGCCGCATTCCTCATCCGGGATGGCCACATGCCCGGCGAGCATATTCACATTCTGGAGGAGGCCGAGCTTCCGGGAGGCGCCTGCGACGGACGGATGGTTCCGGAGCTGGGGTTTGTCATCCGGGGCGGCCGGGAGATGGAGAATCACTATGAATGCCTGTGGGACCTCTACCGCTCCATCCCCTCCCTGGAGGTGGAGGATGCAAGCGTACTGGACGAGTTCTACTGGCTGAACAAGGACGACCCCAACTTCTCTAAAAACCGGGCCACCCTGAGCTGGGGGGAGAGCGCCAACACCGGCAACCGCTTCCAGCTGAGTGACGGGGCCGCGCTGGAACTTATGCGGCTGTTCTTCACCCCAGACGAGGAGCTCTATGACAAGACCATTGACGATGTGCTGGACGAGGAGTTTTATGAGTCCAACTTCTGGCTCTACTGGCAGACCATGTTTGCCTTTGAAAAATGGCACTCGGCCCTGGAGATGAAGCTCTATCTGCAGCGGTTCCTCCACCACATCGGCGGACTGCCCGACCTGTCCGCACTAAAGTTTACCAAGTATAACCAGTATGAATCGCTGATTCTCCCCCTGGTATCCTATCTGAAGGAGCACAACGTCCAGTTCCACTACGGCGTGAAGGTGACCAATGTGCTGTTCCACTTTCTGACGGACAAAAAGGTGGCCCACCAGATGGTGCTGCTCCGGGACGGCAAAGAGGAGATCATGGAGCTGACGGAGAACGACCTGGTCTTTGTGACCAACGGCTCCTGCACCGAGAGCTCGGCCCTGGGGGACAACGAGCACCCGCCCAAGCTGACGGTGGAGAACGGCGAAGGCTCCAGCTGGGCCCTGTGGAAAAACCTCGCCGTACAGAATCCGCTCTTTGGCCGGCCGGAGAAGTTCTGCTCCGACATCCAGGCCACCAAGTGGGAATCGGCCACGGTAACCCTTCTGGACGACAAGATTGCCCCCTACATTCAGGACATCTGCCAGCGCGATCCTTACGCCGGCAAGGTGGTCACCGGCGGGATCGTGACGGTAAAGGACTCCGCCTGGCTGATGAGCTGGACCTTCAACCGGCAGCCCCACTTCAAGGCGCAGCCTGAGGGACAGCTGGTGGGATGGATCTATGGACTCTATCCCAACGAGCCGGGGGACTACGTGGGGAAACCCATGGAGGAGTGCACGGGAGCGGAGATCTGCATGGAGTGGCTATACCACTTGGGCGTGCCCGAAAACCTCATTGAGGACCTGGCCCGGGAGAGCGCCAGTACGGTGCCCTGCATGATGCCATACGTCACCGCCTTCTTCATGCCCCGCGCTGCGGGGGACCGACCCGATGTGGTGCCGGAAGGCTGCGTCAACTTCGCCTTCCTGGGCCAGTTCGCCCAGACGGAGCGGGATACCATCTTCACCACGGAATATTCCGTCCGTACCGCCATGGAGGCAGTTTACACGCTGCTGAATGTGGAGCGGGGCGTCCCGGAAGTATACAACTCCGTCTACGATGTCCGCTGCCTGCTCAACGCGGCACACTACCTGCTGGACGGCAGAAAGCTGACGGAGATGAAGCTCCCCCTGCATTTGAAGATCGCCATGCGGGCGGGTCTGGACAAGCTGGAGGGGACCACCCTTCTGGAACTTCTGGATCGCTACGAACTGATCTAACCTGAGCCATGTCCCCACGGGCTGTCTGGCTTCTCACTTCTCTCATTTTGTTCCAACTTTAAGGAGGAAATTATTATGACACTGCAATTTTTCTGGTCCCGGACAGCCTCTGTCTGGATCGCGCTGCTCTATATGCTCCTGGGTCTGCCCCTGCTTCTCTTCCCCGGAGTCAGCGGTTCCGTCTTTGTGTGGGCGCTGGCCGCAGGCGCTGCGGCTTACGCCGTCAGCCATCTGTGGCGGTATCTCCAGGGGCGTAAAACCGGACAGGCCTCTGGCGGGGACCTCTTCCTGACCATCCTTCCTATGGCGTTTGCTATCTTCTCCATCTCCTGGCCTCAGGCCATCCTCTCCTTCCTGCCCCTGGTACTGGGCGCCCTTCTCCTGGTAGACGGGGTGGGAAAAGCTCCTCTGGTCATCGCTGCCATCCGGTCTAAGCCCCCCATCCTCATTCCTCTTCTTCTTTCCTCCCTCATCCCAACCATTCTGGGAATCCTGCTGGTGGTCAACCCCTTCCATGCTGCCCGACTGGTCATCATGATCTTCGGAGCCGCCCTGGTGGCCGACGGCGTCAGCGATCTGATCACCGCCCTGATCGCCCGGAAAAACCCTCCTGACACAGAGGACCTGTAACCCTCAAAAAACGCAGCGATGACCGAAAAACCAGGACGCCCTTAGGGCGTCCTGGTTTTATTTTTCATGAAAGACAGGTTGGTTGCCTGGACAACCGAGTGTTTCGGCTCTGCATGGTACCATTGGTTTATAACCTTCAGTGTCTTGCTCCCAAAGCGGACAAGACCGGAAAGCAGGAAAATGATGACTGTATTGATTGTTCTGGCAGCCCTTGCTGCCGTCCTTGTGTGTTCCGCCGTGGCCCGCACCGGGGAGGTGCCGATTCTACGCGTTCGCTGGTATCAGTGGTTCTTCCTGTTTTTAAGCAGCTCGGTGATCGGGTGCCTGTTTGAGATGGGGGTGGTGTGGCTGGGAACCGGTGTGCTGATGAGCCGCAGCAGTCTGCTCTATGGGGCGGTCAGTATCGTCTGGGGACTGGGGGCGCTGTTGATGACCCTGATCCTGTTTCCTCTGAAGCGATACGGACCATGGGCGGTGTTTGCGGGCGGAGCCATTCTGGGCGGAGGGTTTGAGTATTTGACCAGTCTGTTTCTGGAACTGGTCTATCACCGGCTGTTCTGGGACTATTCCCATCTGCCATTTAACCTGGATGGACGCACAAACCTTTTGTATGCGGCCTTTTGGGGGCTGGCGGGGGTGGTGTGGATCTACTGGCTGGCTCCGCAGCTGCTGCGGGTGCTGGAAAAAACAGCCGGCCGGGGTGGACAGGCGGCGGCCACGGGGCTGGCCGTGCTGCTTGCCGCGGATATGTTTCTCTCCACCGCCGCGTTTTTGCGCATGGAGGAGCGAAGCCAGGGGCAAAGCCCCGACAACCGCCTGGAACTGATTTTGGACACCTGGTATGACGACCACACCATGCAGCGGCGCTATCAGAATATGACGCTGCCGGGCACGAAAACGTGACGCGGGGATGGGGGAAAAGGGCAAA
>DBFWXD010000386.1:0-2108 GCA_048215895.1 Eubacteriales bacterium | reverse complement strand
GTGTGGAACGAGGCCCTGGAGGAAATCCATCTCCAGCTCATGGGCGAGGTACAGCTGGAGGTGATGACCCGCCTCATCCGGGAACGGTTCGGGGTGGAGGTTACCTTCGGCGTGGGAAACATCGTCTACCGGGAGACCATCACAGCGCCCGTGGAGGGTGTGGGCCACTTTGAGCCCCTGCGCCACTATGCCGAGGTCCATCTGCTTCTGGAGCCCGGGGAGCGGGGCAGCGGCCTGCAGATCGGGACAAGCTGCCCCACCGACCAGCTGGATCTCAACTGGCAGCGGCTGGTGCTCACCCATCTGCTGGAAAAGCGCCACCGGGGCGTGCTCACCGGCTCGCCCATCACCGACCTGAAGATCACCCTGGTGGCGGGACGGGCCCATGTGAAGCACACCGAAGGGGGCGACTTCCGCCAGGCCACCTACCGGGCGGTGCGCCAGGGGCTTATGCAGGCGGAGAGCCTGCTGCTGGAGCCCCACTATAATTTCCAGCTGGAAGTGCCCATGGACTGCGTGGGCCGGGCCATGACCGACATCCAGGGCATGGGAGGCACCGTGGAGCCCCCGGAGCAGGAGGGAGACAGCTCTCTGCTCACCGGCCACGCTCCGGTGGCGGGCATGCGGGACTACTGGCGGGAGGTCACCGCCTATACCCGGGGACGGGGGCGGCTGAGCTGCTCTTTGCGGGGGTATGAGCCCTGTCCCAATCAGGAGGAAGTGGTGGCCCAGCTGGGCTATGACCCGGAGCGGGATGTGGAAAACACGCCGGATTCGGTGTTCTGCGCCCATGGCGGCGGCTTTACCGTCAAGTGGAACCAAGTCCGGGACTATATGCATGTGGACAGCGGCCTGCGCTTGGGAGAAGAAGAGCAGGCACCTGCGCCCGCCGCCCCCGCCGGGGGACAGCGGGAATATCGGGGGGGCAGCCTGGAGCAGGACAAGGAGCTCCAGGCCATCTTTGAGCGCACCTACGGCAAGGTGGAGACCAAGGCCTTTCAGCCCCAGAAGAAACCCGCCCGCACCAGCCTGGACGAGGGGAAGTATACCATCCGCAACCAGAAGACCGGCCCGGAGTATCTGCTGGTGGACGGCTATAACATTATCTTTGCCTGGGAGGAGCTGAAAAAGCTGGCCGCCCAGGACGTCTCCGCCGCCCGTGGGGCGCTGGAGGAGATTTTGTCCAACTACCAGGGCTTTCGCAAGTGTGTGGTCATCCTGGTGTTTGACGCCTACAAGGTGAAAGGAAACCCCGGCTCGGTGGAAAAGAAGGGGAACCTCTATGTGGTCTACACCAAAGAGGCGGAGACGGCGGATGCCTACATTGAGAAGGCCACCTATGACCTGGGCAAGGAGCACCGGGTGCGGGTGGCCACCTCCGATGCTCTGGAGCAGATGATCATTCTGGGCCACGGAGCCCTGCGTCTGTCCGCCCGGACCTTCCAGGCGGAGGTGGAACAGGTGGAGGGAGAGATCTCCAAGCTGGTGGCGCGGCACAACCAGCGCAACCGGGACCTGGGCAAATTGAAGCACACGGCAAACATTACACACAGCTCATAACAAAACCGGCTGTCCCTTGGGACAGCCGGTTTTTTACAGCGACGGGGGGTCCTGGCGGATGGCCTGAGCAGCGGAGCGCACCAGGCGGCTCAAAGAGTCGGTGACGGCCAGCAGGTCTTTGCCGGGAGTGTCTTTCAGGGCCCGGAAGATGGCGGCCAGGTTTTGGGGCTGGAAGGTCTCCTCCAGGAGATTGGCGTCCCCGGAGGTGAGAAGTCCGTATACCGTGTCTACCACCTGGGCCCGCTGCTCTGGGGTGAGCTCGGAGAGCCAGGTGGTCACAGCCCGGTCGGTGAGGCGGCTGCCGGGGGTGACCTCCTCTACTTCCACAAAGCCGCCCCCCAGCACCTCCCAGGCGTAGGGGTCGTGCTGGAAAATGCCCACCCGGGCGCTTCGCACCACGGTGTAGGGCTCCTTTCGCTCCAGAAGCATACCCACCACCGAGGACTGGGGCACAAAGGTAAAAATCCGGGTGAGCAGCTCCTGGTAGCCGGGCTGGGTGAGCAGATAAGAGGTAAAGCCCGGACCGTCAAAGCTATATACCGCCAAAA
>DBFWXD010000385.1:0-1935 GCA_048215895.1 Eubacteriales bacterium | reverse complement strand
TGGATGAGCCGGTGGCGGCGCTGGATGTGGTCATGCGGGAGCGGTTTTATCAGCTGCTGCTGGAGGACTTTTCCAAAACAAACCGCACCTTTATCGTCTCCACCCATATCATTGAGGAGGCGGCCTCGGTCTTTGAGCAGGTTATCATTCTGGATGAGGGAAAAATTCTGGAAAACTGCTCCACCGAGGAGCTTATCGACCAGTTCCGCTATATCTCCGGCCGGGAGGACGAGGTAGACCGGGTGTGCAACGGGCTGGAGGTCCTCTCCGTCCACCAGATGGGCCGGCACAAAACCGCTGCGGTGCGGGGCAGCGGGGTGAAGCTGGAGCAGGCCCGCCAGGCCGATGTGGACATCGTACCCATGAATCTGCAAAACGTATTTGTGGCCCTGTGCGGACATGGGGACGCCCAATAAGGGAGGGAGAAAAGCATGGTGAAAACCGCTCGTTTTCTGGGTCAGTTTTGGTGGCCCAATTTGGCGGCCATTGTCTGCTTTGCGGCCATTGTGGTGGTGGGCTGTTATGCCACCGGGGTACCTCAGGGGGCCCATAACCTGTTTGGCAGCTATTATAGCGCCTTCCCGCTGATGGAGCTGTTTATCCTCTATTTCTATGGCTTTGCCCTGTGTACCAACAATATGAATCTGGCCCTGTCCTTTGGAGCCAAACGCCGGGATTTCTTTTGGGGGATGCAGGCGGTGATCGTGCTGTATGCGGCGTCATGCTGGCTGATTCAGGTGCTGATGTCTGCCCTGCCCCGGTTGGGCGGCTGGACGGAGGTGAACCGGTGGGGCTGGGCGCTGGGCGAGGGCCTGCCGGTGGGAATTTATCCCTTCCTGTGTGTGCTGGTTCTGATTCTGGGGTGTCTCAGCGGCCTTGTGATGGCCCGCTCCAGAGTGTGGGGAACCGCCCTCAGCGTAGCCGCCGTACTGTTGATGATCGTTCTGTGTGCCGCCCTGTTTATCTTGGCAGACATCGGACTGTGGGAGTTTTTGGTGAATGGGGAGTACCGTGGCCTGTGGGCAGCGCTTCCCTATTTCCTGACGGGTGCAGCAGTGCTGGTGTTCCTGGGCGGTGAGGTGTTCCTCTGGAAAACCGTCAAAGGCTATGGGGTGAGGTGATACCGATGTTGAAGAAAGTGATTCGATTCAATTTGGACGATCTGCTGCTTTACCTGGGTGTGGAAGGAGGCATATTTCTTCTGATCCAGCTGATCATCGGCGGCGTTATGGTTCTATTAAAGCCTGCGGACGGGATTTTGATTTGCAGCATTATACTGCCGATTATTGCGGGGATTCTAATACTCCTGTGCGGGGTGACTCATGTGTCGGTGACCTTTGAGCAGGCCCTGCGCTTTGGCCAGACCCGTCGGCGGGCACTGGGGCTTACGGTGGGACTGATGGCATTTGAAGGCGTATGCGCCCTGGGGGGCGCCGCCGTGCTGGCCCTGATGGAGCGCTATCTGAGCCCGCCTTTGTGGGCATGGCTGGCCGGCAAGGGGCACTGGGTGGTGGACTACCCGGGAGACTGGGGGGCTTTGGAGGACTGTCTGGTTCTCAGCAGCTTCCAGCTGGACTGGCGGTACTATCCGGCCGTTCTGGCCATTGGCCTAGGAGGAGGCCTCATTGGCGGGGCGATCATCCAGCGCTTTGGCACCAAGGGGGCCTGGATCCTGTGGGGAATCTGGATGGCCGCCTGCTTTGTGCCCCAGATGCTGGGGGAAAATGTGTTTGCCATCGGAGCCTGGAACCAGTATATGATTGCAGCTGGCGCCATCCTAGTGGTGGGATGCCTGGTGTGGTCCTTGTGGTCGTTGGCTCACGCGGTGGTCAAGGAATAAAGAGCTTTCAAACGGAGACGGCTCAGGCCGTCTCCGTTTTTTGATTTCAGATAGTAAACCTCTAAAAAATTCAGTTGACAAATAAAATGAAGAAA
>DBFWXD010000384.1:0-3692 GCA_048215895.1 Eubacteriales bacterium | reverse complement strand
AGCCAATGCGGTGCGGAGCCCAATGTCATACGGATTGAGAAAAAAGCGTCGGTGCGGCCAAGTGCTCACCTGTTATAGGTCGCTCCTGACACGCAAAATACCGGCACCAAAGTTCCAGCAGCTGCTGCTTTTCGTCCGGCGCAATGGCTCTGGGCTCACCGGAAAATATCTCACTTCGCTCTTCCGGTTCCGTCATAACATACTGTGCCCGCTGACAAAATGGCTCCACCCCATCCGCTTTCCAATTCCGGCGCAGCCAGTCCTGCCAGCTCCCGCTGGAATCCAGTGTCTGGAAGGCCTGATAAAGCGCCGGCAGATATTCCCGCTCCCGGGTGAGAACCGCCGCACGTTCAAACAGCGATACGGCCCCCCACTCCCTTTCTTCCACAACAGGGAATGGAAAAAATTCGTTCAGCTCCACTTTGTGCGTTGTCTGTCCCTCTTCCGGCCGGTCTGTCATAGGAAGGCACGCCTTTTGAAGATCCGGACGGTTTTGCTGGAATGCCCGGATTAAAAGGCAGCCGCGAAAGGCCCTGCACCATAGAATCAGCCGGCTTTGTTCCAGCTTTTCCCCCGGCTTGCAGCTTAAACACAGGCCGTACTCCGAAGGACAAATCCATAAATCCTTTAACTCATAGTTCTGCCCCGCTTTCAGGCAGGGCAAATACCACGCCTTGGCACCCATTACTCCACCAGTCCATAATCCTTCAGCACATATTGGACCACAGCCAGCTGATCGCCAATGCGCTGCTCCATCTCATAGCCGCGGAAGGTTTCCACCGTAATGGTGGGAACGCCAAGCTGCTCGGTAATCGTGCGGTTCACGCTTCCTTCCGGCCCGGGAGAATAATATTTGAACGGTTCGCTGCACAGTTCTCCCATCTCCGTTGCCATGACCATATTCATAAACAGCTCTTCCATTCCTTCCATACTGGTAAAAATAAGCGAGCTGCCCAAAAAGTCCTGGCTGGATTTTACAATACGGGCCTCATGCAGGTCAAATACAAAATCGGGCTGAACCCGCTCCACATCCGCCATAATAGCAGCGGCTACCTGCTGGGCAGCACTGCCGGACGGGTCGCCGGGGAAACTGCGGTTCAGATCCTCTTCCCCGGTCACATAGCGGGTACGGGGCTCCTGCTCCGCTCCCCAGGGGTTGGCGGGCGAAAGGACATAGAGCGTTCCCGCCTTAATATCAATCTTCTTCAGCAGGTTTCCTGTGCGCCAGGCCGCCTCTTCATCGCCGTGGACGCCTGCAATTACATAAATCACCGCGCCCTCTTCGGCTCCCGTGATTTGGGTCACCTCATTTTCGTAATCGCTGCCCTCCAAAATGGGGTAGGTCGTGCGCTGACAATCGGAATAGGAAGCGGTAAAGTAATCTCCAAAGTCCTTCGCTTCCATGGCATCCGGGTCAAAGTCGTAGGGAGGATCAATCTCCATTTCCCCCAACTCCGCATTGGAATTGCCCGGCTGCTCCACCGAGCTGTCCGGCTCTTCCACAAGGGAAGAAGAACCAGAGGCCGAAACCGCCCCGGAAGACGCACTTTCTTGCGCGGGCGCCGAACAGCCCGCCATTCCCACACAGAGCGCCGCTGCCAGAAGAAGAGCAAGCCCTTTCAATTTCATAAAAACCACCTTTCTGAAAAGCTGAAAACGCTGAAACGATAGTGTGACCCATCGAATCAGCGTTTTCAGCCACTTTTATGCTACTTTATTACGCGATTTGCACGCTGATTTGCAGGACTGATCCAAAATCAGTATGCGTAAGCCTGATAGTCACGGCGAGGATCCGCGCCGGCATAGATCTTGCCGTCATCCAGATAGATCGCCGCAATGCCGCCCAGGGATGCGTCATACTCGCCCTTGTTGTCCAGGGTATAGCCAATGGCCTCCAGCTGTGCAATCACATCGGGGTCCATACGGTCGGCCTCAATGGTGATCTTGGAGTAGGGCTTGGAACGAGTGGTGATGATTCCGCGGGGAGCGTTGATGGCTTCCTGCAGGTCCATGTCAAAGAGCAGTACGTTGTTCAAAACGGTGATGATGGCAGGGGGAATGGCCAGGCTGCCAGGAGAACCGATGGCCATGACGGGCTCGCCATCCTTTACAACGATGGTGGGAGCCATGGTAGAACGAACGCGCTTGCCGGGCATGACATAGTCGGGGCTGTCAGACTTTTCGGGGTCATGCTCCATGTTGCTCACGTGGCTGTTGAAGAAGAAGCCCAGGCCGTCCACCATATAGCTGCAGCCAAAGGACAGGCCCAGGGTATTGGTGGTGGAAACAATGTTGCCGTACTGGTCAATGACGGAGATGTGAGTGGTGTGCTGGCTGTCCGCGGCGGCTTCGCCAATGGGAGTGCTCACCAGGTCGGCCTCGGGGGGCTGCACATCAATGTACTGGGACTTGCCGTCCACGGGCATGTCGGCCAGACGGGTCTGGGCAAATTCCTTGGAGATCATCTTGTCAATGGGCAGATCAAAGAAAGAGGGGTCGCCCAGCACCGTGTAGGCATCACGCCAGCCAATACGCATGGCCTCGTTCATGGTCAGCAGGTACTCAAAGCTGTTGTGGCCCATGCTCTTCAGATCATAGTTTTCCAGGATGTTCAGCGTCTCCAGCAGCATATTGCCGCCGTTGGATGGGGCAGAGACGGTTACCACGTCATAGCCCAGATAGTTGGTGGAAATGGGCTCCCGCTCCACCGTGGTATAGTTGGCCATGTCCTCCATGGTAATCAGGCTGCCGCCGGCCTGCAGGCCCGCCACAATCTGCTCGGCCAGCTCACCGGTGTAGAACTCCTCAATGCCGCCATCGGCAATCTTCTGCAGGGTATTGGCCAGAGGCTCGTTGGTCATGGTGTCGCCCACGCTGTAAACCAGTCCGTCCGGGGTGTAAATGCTGGCAGAGGCCGGATTGGCAGACAGGCGGTCATAGGTATCCAGCAGAGCGGTACCCAAAGGCTCGCTGACCGGGAATCCCTCCCGGGCCAGCTTGATGACAGGCTCCAGGACCTCTTGCCGGCTCATGGTGCCATACTCTTCCAAAGCGGTGAGCAGGCCGTGAACCTGGCTGGGGATGGCGGCGTTCTTGGCCGTATACTTGTCCTCATCCTCATTGAACCAGCCGGGCTGAATGTCGGCGGGAACCGTCTCCAGGTACTCCAGAGTGGTATAGCGCTCCTCGTCCTTCAGGTAAATGGTCATCAGACCGGCGCCGCCGATGCCGCTGTACTGGGGCTCCAGCACACCAACTGCAAACGCGGTAGCCACTGCGGCGTCAATGGCGTTGCCGCCCTGCTCCAGAATCTCCATGCCGATCTGAGAGGCGAGGGGATGGGAGCTGGATACGCCGCCCTTCGTGCCCACGGCACCGTTTCCAAACTCATCGCCAGCCATGGTCTCCACTACACTGCTGGCCGACGAGCCGCTTCCGGCGGGTGCACTGCTGGCGGAGCCGCTCTGGCTGCTGGTGGTTCCGTTGGAACAGCCGGCCAGCATGGCAAAGCACATAGAGAACGCCAACAGTAGGGAAATTGCTTTTGTCCGTGTCTTGTTCTTCATAGTTCTCCCTCCAATTTCGAAATATGACTTCTCCGGTGGGCAGTCGATCGGCTTTCCGCATCTCCCTCCGCCAAGTCAGATTGCCTAACCCAAAAAGCCAAGCTGGGTATGTGTATAGTACAACAC
>DBFWXD010000383.1:0-1937 GCA_048215895.1 Eubacteriales bacterium | reverse complement strand
CGGCGTTTTCCCGGTTTGAAATCGAGGATATGTCCCTCAATCACACGAGCGTAACGCTTGATCTTGATCTCCCGGCGCTGCTGGCTTTGCAGGGCGGCCTGATACCCGTCCTCAGTCAAAAACAGCCGCATTTCATCTCCGGGGCTGCCGTAAGGAGTGCTGGGACGCAGGACGGAAAACTCGATCATCCAGCGGGTGTTATCCCAAAACCTCTCTACGGCGAGAATGTTGTGTCCTTTCAGCTCACGGGCTGAAATATCCCTCATAGGCGGCTCCTTTCATCGTTCCTGGTCTCTCTGACGCTTTTTCTGCCATGCCTCCAGCAGCTTGATGATGGTTTCCTGCATCCGCTGGGGCGTATAGCTTTTAGGGAAATACTTCCGCAAAGTGTCAGAGGTAAATGTCACTCGGTCCAGATCACTTTTCTTTTCCTCACCCATGATGACACGCATCATATCGAGGGTCAGATGCCCCTCTTGACTGTATTTCTTGAGCCGCTGGGCTTGGGAAAGGGAAGGGGTAGCCTGTTCACTGTCCATCGCGTCCAGCAGGTCTACCTGTTCTTCCTTTTTGAGAAAGGACAGTTCATAGGCGGGGTTCAGGGCAATCTTCTTTTCATCCACCATATCCATCAATTCAGGAATCAGTTCTGTCAGACGGATATAGCGAAAAATCTGGTTTTTACTCTGACCTACTTGCTCTGCCAAAATCTCACTGGACTTCTTGCCCTCTAACTTGTTCCCAACTTGGGAACAAGTTAAATCAACTCGCTCCCCCTGATGTTTCATGGCATCCAGTTTCATCTTATAGGCAAATGCCCTTTCACTTGGGAGCAGGCTTTCTCGCTGCAAGTTGCTGTCAACCATAATAATTGTGGCGGCATCATCATCCAGATCACGGACAATGACCGGCATAGTCTCCTTTTCTGCCAGCTCACTGGCTCTGTGCCGCCGGTGTCCGGCTACCAGCTCATAGCCGCCCTCCGGGTCCGGTCTGGCAATCGCCGGAACCAGAACGCCATACTGCTTAATACTGTCAGCGGTCTCCATCATGGCTTCGTCATCCTTGACTTTGAATGGGTGGTTCTTAAACGGATGCAGTTCAGACAGCGGAAGTTCCTGAATCTTTTCCAGCTTTGCATCCTGGCGACCTTCTTCGGTGGAGAACAGATCATCTACCGAGGCCAACTCTATTTTTTTCGCGCTGCTTTTCAAGTTTCAACACCTCCTTAGTCAGATTTTTGTAGCCCTCAGCCACCTTGCCGCCGGGATCATGGGCAAAAATGCTTTTTCCCTCGGCGCTGATTTCCTTTGCCCTGACAGAATGGGGAATCTCTGTGCCGAATACTTTGATCTTGCTGCCATAGGTCTCCCGCAGGAGCGCGGAGATCTCTTTGGCAAAGTTGGTTCGGCTGTCCACCATCGTCAGCAGGATACCGTCTATCTGGAGCTTGGGGTTGATCTGCCGCTTTACCTTGTTTACCGTGGAGAGCAGCTGTTCCAGCCCTTTGGCGGGCAGATACTCCGCCTGAACGGGAATGATGATCCTGTTTGCAGCGGCCAGCGCATTGACTGTGAGCATCCCCAGGGAGGGCTGGCAGTCGATAAGGATATGGGAGTATTGTCCCTTCAGCGTGTCCAGATATTGCCGCAAGACAGTCTCACGGCTCATGGCATTTACCAGGGATACTTCCATACCGGATAACTGGATGTCCGCAGGCATCAGGTCTACGCCCTCCGAGTGGTGCAGGATACCCTCGCCGGGACGAAGCGGCTCATCCATCAGGATACGCCCCATAGCGTCCGACAGCGTAAAGGGCAGCTTGTCCGGTTGTGGATTGCCCAGGCTGATCGTCAGGCTTCCTTGCGGGTCTCCGTCGATCAGCAGGACTTTCTTTCCAGACTGCGCCAAACCGATTCCAAGATTGGCACAGGTGG
>DBFWXD010000382.1:0-1721 GCA_048215895.1 Eubacteriales bacterium | reverse complement strand
CTGATGAATACCATGTCCTCCTGCTCCATGATGGCGCAGAGCATCGGTTCCGTTCTCTCCGGCACCACCTATCCGTCGGATGACCCGGAAATGCTGGCGGTGGAGGCAGATTATGCAGCCAGAGAAGCCCAGTTGCAGGAGGAAATCGACAACATCGAAAGCAGCCACCCAGGGTATGACGAGTATCGCTATGACCTTGGCATGATCGGCCATGACCCCCATGAGCTGGCGGCCTTTCTCTCTGCTGTCTTGCAGGGCTACACCAGGCAAAGCGCCCAGGCAGAGCTGGCGCGTGTGTTTGCAGCACAGTATCAGCTGACGCTTACCGAGGAAGTGGAGATCCGCTATCGCACGGAGACCTCCACCGACCCGGAGACCGGCGAGACCACCTCAGAAGAAGTCCCCTATGAGTATTACATTCTGAATGTGAAACTCACCAGCAAGCCCATTTCCGCTGTGGCGTCGGAGCTATTGACCCCGGAGCAGATGGAAATGTATCAGGTCTATCGACAGACCATGGGCAATAAGCCGCTGTTGTTTGGCGGCGGTTCCCCTGATACCAGCGGCTCGGAAGACCTGTCCGGTGTGCAGTTCATCAATGGCACTCGTCCCGGCAACCCTCAGCTGGTAGAACTGGCGAAAAGTCAGGTAGGCAATGTGGGCGGCTATCCCTACTGGAGCTGGTATGGCTTTGACAGCCGTGTGGAATGGTGCGCCTGCTTTGTATCCTGGTGCTATAACCAGGCAGGAAAAAGTGAACCGCGATTTGCAGGCTGTGAGTGGCAGGGCGTTCCGTGGTTCCAGTCTCATGGACAGTGGGGCGCACGGGGGTATGAGAACATTGCTCCCGGCGATGCCATTTTCTTCGATTGGGACTTGGACGGCAGCGCCGACCATGTGGGCATCGTTGTCGGCACCGATGGCAGCCGTGTTTATACCGTGGAGGGAAATTCCGGCGATGCCTGTAAGATCAAGAGTTATGACCTGAATTATCAGAGTATCAAGGGCTACGGTCTGATGAACTGGTAACAGAGATTTTTAGAAGGAGTGATAGACGATGGCAAAGAACAAGATTGAACGCATTGACCAGGAGATTACAAAGGTCCGCGAGAAAATCGCAGAGTATCAGGAAAGGCTCAAGGCGCTGGAGGCACAGAAAACCGAGGCAGAAAATCTGGAGATCGTCCAGATGGTGCGCGCCTTGCGTATGACCCCGGCTCAGCTGAGCGCCATGCTGTCCGGTGGCACAGTTCCCGGCAGTTTGGCTGATGACAACAACGAACAGGAGGAAAACAGCTATGAGGAATAAACGACTGATCCGAACACTTTCCACCCTTTGCCTGACGCTGGTTTTGGCATCAGGCTTTACCGTTCCCGCTTTTGCCCAGGGCGCAGCGCCGCCCCCGGCAGAGGATACCACCAATGACAGCAATGTGGTGGTGGAAGAAACGGAAAAAGCACCTCCGCTGACCCCGGATGGCAACGCCGCTCTGGTGGATGATTTTGGTGGCAACAAGCAGCTCATTACCGTTACCACCAAGGCAGGCAACTATTTTTATATCCTGATCGACAGGGCCAATGAGGATAAAAAGACTGCTGTTCACTTTCTGAACCAGGTAGATGAAGCGGACTTAATGGCGCTGATGGAGGATGGAAAACCCAAAGAGGAGACACCTGCTGTGTGCAGCTGCACGAAGAAATGTGAAGCAGGGGCAGTCAAT
>DBFWXD010000381.1:0-5609 GCA_048215895.1 Eubacteriales bacterium | reverse complement strand
GCCGCAGACCGCCTGGAACCCGGCCTCTCGTGCCTCCCGCTCATATTGCCAGAGATCCATCAGACCGTCTCCTTCTCTTGGGGCAGTTCCAGTGTAAAGCGTCCAAGCTTGCCAGCGCGATACTCGTCCAGCAACACCCGTGCCATCCGCTCGGTGTCCAGTTCGCCGCCGGAAATACGCATACCCCGCTTCTGGGCGCAGGCCTCCAGCAGGCGGTAACCATAGGCCACGTCATTCTCCCCCTCTTCCCGGCCGGGAACCTGGGCGAGCTTATAGGCAGTCACCAAAGTCTGAGGGTAGCGCTCCCCCATCAGGGCCATGAGATGGCAGCCCAGGGTCTCTACATCCATAATGTCGTCCTTTACCGCCCCGGTAAAGGCCAGGTTCATGCCGGTGACCTCATCCTCAAACTTCGGCCACAGAATGCCCGGGGTGTCCAGAAGATCCAGGCTCTGGTCCACGTTGACCCACTGTTTGCCCCGGGTGACGCCCGGACGGTCGCTGGCCTTGGCGGACTTCTTTTTGGCCACCTTATTGATGAAGGTGGATTTGCCCACGTTGGGCACTCCCACCACCATGGCCCGGACCGGACGGCCCACCTGCCCCTTTTCCCGCCACTTTTCAATCTGCTCCTTCAACACACTCTGAATCACGGCAGAAAAGCGGTTCACCCCTCCGCCGCTTTTGGCGTCGGTCTCCAGCACCGCGCAGCCCTGAGCCCGGAACCAAGCTGTCCAGGTCTGGTTGCCTGCGGGATCAGCCTGGTCCGCCCGGTTGAGCACCACCAAACGGGGCTTTCCGGCACAGATGGCGTCAATGTCCGGATTCCGGCTGGAAATCGGGATGCGGGCGTCGATAATTTCTACTACAATATCTACCAGCTTCAGATCCGCCTCGATCTGACGCCGGGTCTTTGTCATATGACCGGGATACCACTGGATATACATGGAAATTCTCCTTTCTGTGTCCCATGGCTGCGTCAGGGCCGCGGTTCGCCACGGCTCGGACGCTATCACAATTCACGCCTTGGCTCGCTCACGGCCAAGGCCATAACTTCTCCGATTCCGGGCAGACCCGGTCCGCGTTCCGGCGGCCCTGGGCTCTGCCCTGCACTCTGGCGTTATGGCCTTTGTTCGCGGCCTCGGACGCTATATGAAAAAAGGAGCGGCAAAACCGCTCCTTTTTCGCGCTTGAATTACAGGGCCTCTTTGATCTTGGCAGCCTTGCCCACGCGGCCACGCAGGTAGTACAGCTTGGCGCGGCGGACCTTACCATGACGCACCAGCTCGATCTTCTCCACAGCGGGAGAGTGAACGGGGAACACCTTCTCCACGCCGACGCCGTAGGAAACACGACGCACGGTGAAGGTCTCCTCAATGCCGCCGTGCTTCTTAGCGATCACAGTGCCCTCGAACCCCTGGATACGCTCACGGTTGCCTTCCTTGACCTTCAGGTGAACGCGCACGGTGTCACCCACATTGGCCACGGGGGGCTCGGCCTTGGTGTACTTCTCGGTAAAAGCCTTCTTCAGATCCATAATATTTTCCTCCTGTTGTATAGGCGTTCATTCCGGCCTCGTGCCACTTCCCGCTGGAAGGTGCGCCGCAGAGGACCGCCCGTTATTCAGACCTAGGGATTATATCATAGAAAGTTGGTGAATGCAAGGATTATTTACAAAAATTTCTGTCTGTTTCTCCCCTGAATGTATGTCCCAAGTTTTGGGACTTACACCCCAAAGTAAACCTCCCGGTGGCACTGGGATTGGCGAACTTCCACCTTGGGGAAGTTCTCGGTCAAGAATCGTACCAGGCTGGGACAGACCACATTTTCCGTGGCAAAGTGCCCAGCGTCCATCAAGTTGATTCCCAGAGCCTTGGCCTGGAGGAAGGTATCATATTTTACGTCGGCGGTGACAAAGGTATCGCACCCCGCTTTGACGGCGTCTTCCAGCATAGAGCCGCAGGAACCGCCTCCCACCGCCACGTTGGTCACAGGCTTCCCTCCGTCTACGCAGCGTACCGACGCGGCACCCAGGCGCTGCTTCACATAGGCGGCGTACTCCGCTGCGGACATTCCCGCTGTGTGGGCTGCACCCACTCGTCCAATGCCGTAGGCGCTTCCATCCAGGAGGGTTCCGTCCTGGTGTAGCTGTCCGACCTGCTTCAGCTCCAGAGCCTGGGCCAGACAGTCGTTGACCCCTCCCTGGGCGGCGTCCAGGTTGGTATGGGCACAGATAGCAGCTACCCCGCGCTCAATCAGCTCCAGCAAAATCTGCCCCGTAGGGTCGCCATCGGTGATGGACCGGGCGGGATGGAAAATCACCGGATGGTGGGACACCACCAGCTGAGCGCCCCAGTCCGCCGCCTCCCGGGCCACCTCCAGGGTAATGTCCAGGGCCACTAGGATCTTGGTAACCTCCCGGTCTCCCCGGCCAACTAAAAATCCTGCATTGTCAAAGTCCATCTGGATACCAAAGGGCGTCCAGCGGTTCATCGCCTCATAGACCTCTCTCACTGCTGCCACTCGTCCCACTCCTTTCTCATCTGCAAAAGCTCAGCGCGCACCTGAAGCAGCTGTTCCTGTTTGGAGCGCACCCCTTCTCCCTGGGCCTGCTCCATACCGCGCAGCGCCCGTTCAATCCGGCTTAGCCACTGGTCAAGCCACGCCCCCCGCAGAGGGTGGTTTCGGTTTTTGCCCGCCCACAGCTCTCCGGAGCTCTGCGGTTCCATCTCACCTGCCCGCACCAGCATAGCGGTATAAAGGGTATCACCTTCCTGGCACAGCTCCTCGGTGACAATGCGATAGCCGTTCTCCCCCAGCCACTGGCGCAGGTCCGGCATAGAGGACATAGGCTGCAAAATAAGGGGCACATCCTTCTCCCGGGTCCAGGGAGCGGCGGCCAGAATAGAGGCAATGGTCTCGCCTCCCATACCGGCAATGGCCACGCCGTCCACCTCCTCCGGGCGGATTCCCCGCAGCCCGTCGCACAGCCGGAAGGCTACCTTCCCCTCCAGCTCCGCCCGGCGCACGGTGGCTTTTGCCGAGGCCAATGGACCCTGGCGCAGGTCAGCGGCCACCGCAAAGGGGATCTTCCCCTCCTGAAGCAGTGCCGTGGGCAGATAGGCGTGGTCGGTGCCCACATCGGCCAGCCGGATGCCTGTGGGGACCAGGTCCGCTACCATCCGCAGGCGAGGAGACAGGTCATGTAATCCGCTCATGTTGTGTTACCTCCAGAGCTGCATGGAGTGTCCGGGCAAAGGCCCGCACTCCTTGCCGTTTTTCTTCGTCTAAAAAGGGCACATTCCGCCCCAGATCCCGGCCGCAGAACATCCCCAAATAGTTCATCTTACTGTGCCGGCACATCCGCCTGAGCCCTTCTTCCCAAAGGTCAGCTCCTTTTTCCGGCGGATAGCCGCAGGTGGTCAGGGACGCCACACAGCCTCCAGCCAAGAGGGCGGGGCCCTTTTGGGGGCCATAGTTTTTGTTTGCGGCATAGACCGCCCGGTCAAGCAGAGCCTTCATGGGAGCAGTACAGTACCAGGCATAGATGGGCGTGGCCAAGAGGATCAGATCTGCACCGGACATTTTCTGAAAAATGGCAGCGAAATCGTCCTGCTGCACACAGCCCAGGCCGTCTATACACGCCTGACAGGCCATACAGCCCAGGCAGTGCTCAATTCGGCTCTGTGAAAGAGAAATCACCTGGCTCTCCTCCCCCAGTTCTTTCCACTGGCGAAGAAATTCCTCCAACAGTGCGGCCGTATTTCCCTGGGCTCTGGGACTGCCCATCAGCACACACAGCTTCATGCCATCCCTCCTTTGAGCCTTTTTTGCCAGAACAGAAAAGGGAGCGGACCGTCCGCTCCCCTTCTCCGTCTATGTGTGTTTTTACTGGGCGGCGATCATGGCGTTGACCTTGGCCAGCAGCTCGTCGGGGTCCACCCCGTGGACCATGCAGGCCTGCTCCACGGTCTCACCCCGGGAAGCGGGGCAGCCCAGGCAGTGCATGCCGATGTCCATGAACAGGGGGGCAGTCTGAGGGGCGATGGTCAGAATATCGCCGATAATGGTATCCTTGGTGATAGTCATTGGAAAATCCTCCATTTATTTTGGGATGGGGATAGTATACCCTATCTTTCCGGGTTTTTCAATGGAAAATTGGAAAAAGTTCCGCAAGCTCCCCGCGCAATAAAAAAGGGCGCCCGTTTGGGCACCCTTTTAAGTCGGCTTTTAATTAGCCCTGCTGCTCACGCATCTTGGCGAAGCAGTCGCTGCAGTAGACGGGACGGTCAGACTTGGGCTCGAAGGGAACCTTAGCCTCACCACCACAGGCGGCGCACACAGCAGTGAAGTACTCACGGGGGCCGCGGGCGGCGTTCTTGCGGGCGTCACGGCAGGGCTTGCAGCGCTGGGGCTCGTTCTGGAAGCCACGCTCAGCGTAGAACTCCTGCTCACCAGCGGTAAAAACGAACTCGTTGCCGCACTCTTTGCATACCAGGATCTTGTCTTCGTACATTGGAATTCCCTCTCTTTGACTCGTTGCCCGGTCAATACGCCGGGCGGTTGTAATATTGCGATCAGCTCTCGCTGGATACGCCGGAAGAAAAGCTGCGGGCCATTTTGCGGCGGATACGCTGAATGGCATTGTCCACCGACTTTTGGGAGCGGCCCACCCGCCGCGCGATCTCTCCACAGGAGAGGCCGCTGAGATAAGGGGTTAAAATTTGTGCTTCAAGCTCTGACAGTTGGCCCTTCAGAGCGTCCAGACGCTCTTTCAGTTCCTCTCTGCCGATCACCACATCCTCTGGGCTCTCGGCGCTGGAAAACAGATGCGCACTGGTTCCGTCAAAAAGAGGTGGCTCATATGAAACGCTGTGATTCAAGGGGGCGTGCTTTCCGCCCTGGGCCGCCCGAACGGCGGTCAGCAGGCGGCTTCGGATACAGATCTCCGCATAGGTGCGGAACGTGGCGTCCCGTCCCGGATCATAGCTCCGGATGGCGGTGAGCAGTCCCAGCATTCCCTCCTGGATCAAGTCCTCGCTGTCTCCCCCTGCCAGGAACAGGGGTCGAGCGCAGGCCCGGACCAGCCGACCGTATCGCTGAACCAGCTCAGTCTCCGCCTGGGAATCTCCCTCAGCGGCCTTCTTCGCCAGCTGCTCATCTGTCAGACTGTCAACAGGCCAATGCTCCAAATTGACGCTTTGATTGTTATTCATAATAAACAAATTGTTCAGATTTGTCAAGGGTTTTCCGGAAATATTCTGTTTAAAATTACAACTTCCAATTTTATCCTTACAGTCCCCGGATCAAATCTGCCAGCCGGCCGGCCACCTCCTGGGCCAGTTCCTGGGTCTTGGCTTCCACCATAACCCGCATGAGCGCCTCAGTGCCGGAGGGACGCACCAGCACGCGGCCTTCTCCATTGAGGCCGGCCTCCTCCTGCTGAATGGCCTGGGCCAGCAGGGGGCTTGCCATAACGGACTTCTTCACGTCGTTGTCGGCCACGGGGATATTGATGAGCACCTGGGGATAGCGGGGGCAGGGGCCAAAGAGTTCAGATGCCTTCTTGCCGCTCTCCTTGAGCAGAGCCAGCATCTGAAGTGCGGTCA